>NZ_JBFPDP010000011.1:0-137509 GCF_040830845.1 Sivoneniella epilithica UHCC 1019 | reverse complement strand
GTCAAATCGCATTCAAACACACTGAACTGCATCCATTGCCCATAGGATTTGAGGATTTTATGAATCTTCGTGCGGCGTTTGTCTTCAGAAATGTCGTAGGAGATCACGAGGTGCATAAAAGTTTTGAGTGTTGAGTTTTAAGTTTTGAGTTGTAATAAGTTTGAGTGTTGAGTTCTAAGTTTTGGTGACAATTTTGATCTATATGTCGGATCATTCAAAACTCAACATTCAAAACTCAAAACTTAAAAACCTGATTACTTCAATACCAACGGTGGATATTTATCAGTTTCATCCATCAGATATTTTGCTAATAGCCGCGCTTGAATTTCAAATGACTCTTGATAAGGGAATTGATTTTTCAGAACTGGATGCGTGAACTTAGTCTGCTTTTTCTTCTCATACTGACGCAGAAAAGTGCGTAATCCTTCTGGCGTAAGGGAAACAGCCCCACTGAGCGGTTCTGTGGTGAAATCTTCTGGAACGAGCAGTCGATTGTTCAACGTACTCAATACCACCGCATCAACCACCAATGGTCGAAACTCTTCCATCAAATCTAGCGCCAACGATGGACGACCATAGCGCTGCACATGTAAATAGCCGAGATAGGGATCGAAGCCAACAATGTTCAGTGCGCTTTGAACATCATGGCGAAGCAGCGCATAGCCCAAACTCAACAGCGAATTCACTGGATCGATAGGCGGATGGCGATTGCGGGTCTTAAACTCAAATCCTGCTGCTCGGATAAGTTGATTGAAACAGCTAAAGTATGCAGCGCTGCCACTGCCTTCTAATCCTCGTAAAGAGTCGATTGAATCGGTTTTGTCGATTGGCGCGATCGCCTGTTCCAAGCGCACCAACGCAGATTGAAAATTGAGATCTGTTCCTTCACGCTGCCGCCGCAACAGCGCTGTGCGATAGTTTTTCAGCTTGCCGCGCACAAATCCACGCACTAAATGAACGGCGCGATCGGTTGTCCCTGCTGCTTTCCACTGCGCCGATCGCACAAAAATATTTTTGGTCAACTCCGGCTCCAATCGCCCCAAATATCGCCCCATGTGCGTTAGGAAGCTCAGCGGGATTTTACGTTCTAGTAACTCGATTACCACGGCTGGAGAAACAGTGGCGCGTCCTAAAATAACGACTCCATCCAGCTTGATCAAAGGAACATCTTGGAGAGTTTTCTTGTTTGCTTTCACGGTCAATCGCTCATCAGTTTTGCCAATAAACGCATCGTCTTGAGTGATGTAAAGTGTGCCCATGGGTTAATAAGTTTTGAGTTCTTAGTTTTGAGTTTTGAGTTGGAAAGCGTGAAAGAGTTTTGAGTTCTTAGTTTTGAGTTTTGAGTTAAGAAGAAGGGGGTTGTTGAGGTCTAAATTTTGAGGTTTCAGATGGGGTAAATTCAAAACTCAAAACTCAAAATTCATCACTTCATTTCATTTTCTCTACGCTTCTCGGTAGCGTTTTACTTTGTCTGCGGCTTTTGGGAGGCACTGTTGATAAAGGCTGCAACCTTTACAGCGCTGGGTATAGATGGCGGGGGGCATGGCTCCGGTGTCGAGGATTTTGGTAACGGCGGCGATCGCGGCGATCGCGCTTTGCCTCAACTCAGCAGAGATCTCGACGGGTTGACGTTGATGAGAATGAGCATAGTAGATGTAGCCTAATGTCACGGGTTGTCCAGTCATTTCTTCTAAACACAATGCTTGGGCGCAGACCTGCAACTCATCGTTGTCGAACTCGCCCCGATGTCCACGTTTATATTCCACCGGAATCCAGCGCCCATCGATCTCTTCAATCAAGTCGGCTTTACCAATCAATCGATGTTGTTCCGATTTCAGCCACACTGCCCGAATCTGCCAGGTTTCTTCTCGCTGATTGTCGCCCACTGTATGAACGCGATCGTGAAGGCTAGTGCCTTCAATGGTGTATTGATTATCGACAAATCCACCGAGGCAATACATCCGCCAACATCGATGAGAACAGTAGGTGTAGTGGTTGAGAGCCGCGATCGGAATGTAGTCGGTCATAAAAGTTTTGAGTGTTGAATGTTGAGTTTTGAGTTGGGAGGGATAAAAAGTTTTGAATTTTGAATTTTGAGTTGGGAGTTGGGAAAGTTAGAAATGTGTTTTTAAGTTGAGGGTGTTTAAGTAATGGCGGAGAGCATTATTCAAAAGAAGAGTTTTCACTTTGCTTTAAATGTCATTAGCCTTTATCGGGAGTTGCAAGAGCATCGAGAATATGTGTTGTCTAAGCAGTTGTTGCGAAGTGGGACAAGCATTGGAGCAAATGTGGAGGAAGCAACAGCGGCTCAAAGTCGGAGAGATTTTGTGTCAAAAATGGCGATCGCATCAAAAGAAGCACGCGAAACTAAATATTGGCTTCGACTACTGCAACAATCTCAACTAGTCGCTATTGACCTCACAAATGCAATCGCTCAGGTCGATGAACTAATCCGCATCCTCACAGCGATCGTCAAAACCACAAAAGATTCCTCCTAACTTGAAACTTCTCCAAACTTCTTAATTCAAAATTCAAAACTCAAAATTCAAAACTAAATCCGCCTCACCATACCCATTCCCATTGGGGTCTTCCGCCCTACCCCTGCGTACATCGCAAAATCTGCTAGCGTGTTGAGTTGCTTAATCGCGATCGCGTCTGCATCACCTAAAATTCGATAGCCAATAGTGCCCATACAGCCTGCCCACTTGCCTTCTGGATGAGTGATTAGTTCGGTACGAATGTCGAAAAAGCTGGGAAATAGATATTCAATTAGAGTTTCGGAAAATGGGCGATCGCTATAGCGATTCCAGCGGCTCAGCAGGCTGTTGAACACACAGTCTCGCGTCGGCAAAGCGGAGTCATACTTTCCTTGCCGAAATGTCGCAGGCGTACACAGGGTAAAGGATAGCTGACGGCTCGTATCCGATGCTTGATCATACAGTTGAGCGTAAGGGCTAAAGTTTGCCCAAGGCTGAGTTGATTGGGCGGTGCCGAGAATGCTAGTGATTTGCAGATCTGCTGAGCCTAAGTGCCAGGGATGGCTAGAGTTGATGTTGAGCCAGAGGGGGGTGAGATGACTAAATAAGGTGTCATCTAATAAGGAAATGCGCCACCAGCAGGGAGTCCCAGCGGGAATTGGGTGGGAGTGCTGGTATTGGAGAAAGTCAAGTGAGTTTTGAGTTTTGAGTTTTGAGTTTTGAGTTAAAGTTCCTAACTTAGAACTTAAAACTGAAAACTGAGAACTGACTTGTAGCGGGCTAAGGGTAAAAGCTTTCTCTTTTTGCTGCTCGTGCAAGCGATCGCCCAAGGCTTGATCAACCGAACTCACTAACGTCAAAAACAATGCATGGAGATGTTTACCCGTCAGATAACCCGGTGCGATCGGTGAGCTAGGCAGTAAATTGAGAACTAAACTATGAGGCATACATATCACCCTCTAAACCGATATTGCATCTGAGCCGGAATTTGCAGATCTTTGATGCCTTCAAAGGTGTAGTATTCACCGTTCATTCGCACGTTGCGGATGAGGCTAACGGGCGGCATATTCACGGTGTCATAACTCAGAACCTGGTTAGAAAACATCACATCTAAAGGATTGAGTGGATAGGGATAGGTAAACATAGCAGATTGATGTTGTTTGGGCTTTAGCAACTCTTCCAGTCTTACCTCAGCCTTACTCATCCACTTCCCTAACCGAATCCACTTTGGCAAAGTGAGAGGCTTTTGGGAGATGATGAAGCACTCGAACTGACTTTCCGGTGCAATTTCCTTTGCTCTGCCAAAACTGGGGATATTCTTTTGCGTCTTTTCCATCTCAACGTGATAGTTGTTGTTGGCATATTTCCAGGTATTGAGAACAGCCGCATGATGAACGGCTCTGGCTGGAGTAACGTAGATTCTCTGTTGATTAAGCGGCGTGAGATGTTCCTCGTATTTAGGCACTTGTTCGGGGCAGAAGTAGCGGTAGGAGTGTTCTTCAGAGACAGTAGTGGAATGGCGATCGCTATCCACCAAACCCAACGCATAGCACAAAGCGTAGTTGTGCAAGATAGGTTCGGTTTCATACAATCGCCCAATCTCACGAGTGGCAAAATACATCGAGTCGTGAAGTTCCAATGTACAGCGATAAAAATGAGTCATAATGATTACCCTGCCTTTCCAGCCGCTTTCTTGGGCTTTTCAACATACTGGGTGAAGTAGGCTTTTGATTCTTTATCAGCCTGAGCCAGAACTGCTTTGATTAACTCTTCATTTCTGGTCAAGGTTTTGATTTCGTCTAGCAGAGGCGTGAAACTGTCTCCAATCAAATCGGTGTGAACGATAAATTCTTCTGCCATGAGGCTTGTAAGAGTAGATTTTGCGGCAGCGGTCACGTCATCTTCATCTAAAGGATCAGGAGAATGCAGCGTTCCATTGGTCTTCATCGCATCATAGATTGCCTGAGTCCAGCGCAGGTTGCTGACAATTTCTCCATCGGCGAACACCACACCAATCAATTCGTTGCGAACCCGTCCGGTGCGAGTGGTTTGTGCTCCATAGTGCCGAGTTCGCAGAATGTTGTTGCAAACATAGAGAAAAGTGGCTTCAGTGGGATCTTTGAGCGTGACAATACTAGGAAAAAAGACTTGAGGACGAATGTGATCTTGCTGATTGATACGGCTTGTGACAGTGCCTTTCTCACTCATTGTGCCGTTCTCAAATGGAGCGTTCAGCGTAAAAGTCTCATGGGATTCATCAAATGGTGTGATTGAAAATGCCGTATCGACTACTACTTTTGATTTCTCAGAGCCAGAATCACCGATCGCAAAACCATAGATGATGCAATCAGGATTGTTCATGGCGAAACTGACGTTGTATTCACACTCTTCAGGTGTCATCAAACCGTAGTTTCGCAGCAACTCTCGACCGACTAAACGTTCGGGCGTAGACTGCTTGCGTTTGAACATCGTCAGACGACTGATGGGAGTTGCTTCGACAATTCCGGCTCGGACACGAGCTTTGTTCAATTCACTGTCAGTCTGGAACAGGGGGTAGGATTCCGTCACGCGGATCGTCAGGAAATGTACATATTTCCCCATCGGCTTGTAGGGAATTTGGGTGTGGAAGAATTTGGAATCGAGAGTTTTTAGCAATGGCATGGTTGTTCTCCAATGTGGTTTTGTGATATTGCCCTGAACTGAAGTTCAAGGCTCATAGCTGAAGTCCATTGAGATGGACTAAACTGTCTTTACAGTCCTCTTGAGAGGACTTTTGCTATGAGCCAGGAAATTAATTTCCTGGCGGATCCCAACGCTCTGGTGCGTCATCAGCATTCGTGACTTCCTCTAAAGCTGAAATCAGGGTTCCTTGGTCATGATGTAATTTCTGGTTATCTACATAAGCAACTGCCTGCTCTAATTGTTTACGTCCCAAAGAGAAAACACCATAGCCAGCCTGCCAGCAAAAATTTTTGGATGCTGGCGATAAAGTATGATTGGCATAATGAGAACTACTCCCTTTGATATTTTTGACAAATTCAGCAATCGCCAATGTTGGTGGAATTGAAGCAATCAAATGAAGATGATCAGCAGTACCATTAATTGCATGAGTAATACATTTAAGGGCATCTGCTTTACCGATGATGTAGTTGTAAAGACCAGCCTCTTGTCTTGAATCAATGAGAGGCTCACGCTCTTTTGTTGCCCAAACAAAGTGATAGTAAAGCCGCCAGAGCGCCATCAGCTTTGCTCCTCTTCTGAATCGTCTATAAGATCATCATCTGAAGCCTCATTGAACAGTCGGCGTTCTTTATAATGTTCCAGTCGATAAAGGTATTCACAGGTATTCAAGATATAATTCAATTGCCGCCCCTGAAGGCTTGCACGATCTTCACCGAAGGATTCCTTGAAAACCTGCCTAACAAAATATTCGGCGAAGTCATGAATCGCTGCCAATTCTGCTTCTGGATTCCCGATAACCCAGTGTCCCTCCGCTGTTGAAGAATGAACTCGTTTCATTAACTGCATCAGTTCACTTGCTACCACATCAACTAGAACCTCAATGCCGGAGCTAGAGTGACCTTTCAGTACTACTTCAGCAGCTAGTTTAACGGGTTTCAAAATTGAGTTTGATGCAATGGATTTCTTACCCTGTTTTTTCGCATGTCTATAAAACTTGCGGAATCGCAGAGTTAGCTCCCTTGGATGATGTAAAGGAGATAATTCAGTCATTTTCCATTCCTCTAACGTATGGTTGTATGTTGCATGGGGATCAAAACAAGGGTAGATATGGCAGGCATAAAGCTTGACTCGTTTCATGCCAACGCCTTGATCTCGTAAGCGAGCTAAACGATCTAGATAACCAAAAACGCTTAAAGGTGTAGTCTCTAGATCATTTGCAAGAGTTGCCAATTTGCCCCAATTTGCTTCGTAGCCTCCCTTTCCTTGCTTGGCATTCACATCTAGATGGATGGCATAGGCAGCAGTGAGCGCCGTCAATGGAGCCGATCGCTTAGTTCCATCCGCCGTTTTCCAGCCTTCCAAAATATGGTCGAGCCGAAATCGATCGTTGCCGAGCAGCACTCGAAAGGCTTGCGGCGCACTGTCGAGGAACACCGTTTCCTCAAACTCTGCACCATCATTAAATGGTGGAATCGGTGACTCAGAAACTACGGTTTTGACATCCAAAATCATGGGAAAGGCAAGCGCCAACCAGGCAGGCATCACCCAAGATTCGGTGTCGGTCGGATCTTTTCCCGGTGGCAGCGCCATAAAGTAGAACGTCAATGGCTTGTCGTCAGGGTAGGCGAGTTTGAAGGTGCGATCGCGCTTAAAATTCGGGTCATTCTCATCTAGATTTTTCTTACGCTCTAAGTCATCGTCGATCAAGAAAGTATCAACGGTTTGATAGCGATCGCGCCCAAAATCTACATCCAAATCTCGACTGATAAAATGATTGCGAATACTAGTATCAAAGCGAGTTTGAGCAATACCGCTATAAGCCTTCTGCAAAAACTTATTGGTTTCTGGCGTGAAATAGTAGGTCGGATAAAAGTAGAGATATCGGTACTTACCATCTTCAAAGCGTTTGCCCACTGCCTGAGTTTGGTTCATCAAAATCTGCCGCAACATCATCTCAATTCCGGCAATGCTGGAGATGTTGCGTTTAGCGTTGGAACCGCGCAAATGCTGTTTGTTAGTGTAAACCTGGGGAGTGAATAACACGGCGGATTCCATTTGCTCGGTGACAGTGTATGCCGAATGGGAAATTGAGCAAATCAGTTGCCGTCCGCGTCCAGACTTTTTAGCATCGTTGTATGCAGAGAGTTCTCTAAGGAAAATATCGACTTGTTCGGTAGGCGATTGTGCTTGAGTATCGCTGGGTAGCATGATGACGCGATCGCACCATTCCCTTAAGTCTTTCCATTCGTCAGGCAATTCATATTGTCTAACGATGGGATCAATGACTTCTAACCATCGATTTACTAACTGTTGGGAAATTTCGCGGACATTCTCTAGCCCTGGATTATGTTCAAGATATTTTGCAGCGATGTAGTACCAATCATATGCAATCCCTCCAGTATCCTTGAGTTGCTGAAAATTTCTGATTGCAGCAGTATGTTCAGACAAGCCCAAGAACTGTATCGCCTCTGCCGTAAGATCTAGTGTGGGAAGTGGAGGAAGCTTTTTGTCCTTTTTCAATAAAGCTTTGACTTTATCGAGATACTCTTTCCAGAATTTCCCAGTGACTAAAGCTCCCAGTTCAGCTAGATGATCAATCCGAATATCTTCTGGAAAGTTGGTGTTAATATTCTCAGGTAAAGCACCTTTACGTTTAAATTGAGCCAGGTTTGCAGACTTATCTGCTGATTTGCTAGTTCTAATTTTGCTGGGAACTGCATCAACAGCAAAAAGGAGTAAGCCCTGAATATCAAAGAATAGATTATAGTAGTCAGCATATTTCATGCAGATATTGCCGCGACTGAAGCCGACTTTTCTATCCTGAAGCTGCTTTGCACAGAGCTTTTTGATGTCAGCAACAATGCGATCGCTCAAGCCATCTCGCTCAACCTTTGGTGCATCTCTACGAGCTAAGTAGATTACACCTGTGGGCAAATACAACAGTGGCTCATAATTAGTGCGATCGTCTGTATTCAGGCTGGTATGCGCGTCAACGAGGGCATTATTCACCACATTGGTCAGCACACCCCGATTCTCGGAAATACTGTGATAAGTAAATTTCAGTTGCCCATCGCTGAGGTTATGCAGTAAGTCATTGAGGCGAGTGTTTTCAGCATCGTAGGGATGTTTGACGATCGAAGCTAAAGAATCTGCTAAACAGGTTAGGTCAGAAAGGCTCCGTAGAGTGCGATCTTTCAGTGTTGGATTGAGTCCAAACTCAGAGAAGTTCCAGTTAGTATCCCACCGTCGCTGGGCGTTATATGCCATGCACAGCAGATCATCGATGTAGTTCTTGTAGAACGTTAGATCATCGGGATTGATGAAGCGATCGAGTCCCAGTTGTTTCGCTTTCTGATCAATGATTTGCCGATGAGCTTCTAAGGGCAACTTGCGGCAATCATCGGGCGCATCAGGGAATTTCTCAAAGTCATGCAGAATAAAGCCCGAAATCACTAGTCGTCGTTCTCGTTCTCGTACCACACGCTTGACGGTTGTATCCATGTCTGCCAAGCGGCGTTCGATCAGATTCGCTGGAAATAAACCATTGAGTAAGTGAGTGTTGAGCGATTGATCCGCTGCATTATCTCGCCGAACTTTAGCTTTGCCTTCAGCTTCGTTTTTGCGATCGAGTTCATCGAAAAACTTACCCCCCTTAGCAGTCACCCCGATCGCTACTTGCAATAAATTCGGCAACACATACTTTGCAAAGTCCCGCATCACCGCATCATCAGGATTTTGTGATTGAATCGCTTCCCGCAACAGCTTGAGGGTCAGGAGTTCGCGTTGGGTTGAATTGAGCGCGCGATCGCTTTCCTCATCAAAGCCAAAATCGCCTTCCAGGAAATCAAAATCATCAGGATTCTGCGTCATGGTTTGCCTCTAATAAGCCAATAAAATTCTCTACTTGCTGAGCATACAAAGGATAATCCACCAAGATTTTGCTGAGTATGGCAAACAAAATCTCATAGTCAATTTCGTAATATCGATGCGCCAAGCGATTTCGGAGCCTGCCAGAATTAGCAAGCTGGTTTGCAAGTTCTCCCGAAATTACTCCATAACGACTTAACTCTTGAAATCTAATTGCATTGGAGGGAATTGGGAATCCAAACTGTTCCTTCAGCAAGTGATTATTGATGTCGATCGCAGCTTGAACTGTAATTTCTAACAGCCTTTCTGCTGCTCGTTGCATATATCGACTGCTGAGGAAATCTTCGAGGCTCATTGATGCCAGAGGTTCAATTTCGTCCAAGTAGTCAAGAATCAATGCCAATCTAAGACGAACTGAATCAAAATCAAGCGTCATAGTCCCCGCACCTTGAGCTTGCTTCTAACAAGCTCACGTAGATCTTTACGAATTTGCTTCATCTTTGCATCACTTTTGAGATGTTCTTGCCGAAATTTTTCAAATAGCCCAGGCTCACGTTCATAAATCGCTAAACCATCACGGGCGATCGCATGAGCTAATAGCTCCGAAGCATCTTTCAGATCAATCCAATCCATCTCGTCATCGCCTAAACCAAGAGTTTGCTGAATTACACCCCAAGATCGATAGCAGTTCCATCCCTTACCTGGTTCATACTGCTGGCGGAGTTCTTCATCAAACAGCAGGGCAAAATCCCAATCACTGGATGGGAAATGATCGCCTCTGGCTCTGGAACCAAAGAGAACCAGCAATTTCAGATAAGGAATTTGTTCCAGGATTTGTGGAATGGCTGCTTGGATATCGGCGATCGATAAATTTAAACCTGGCATCACAAGGTCTCCTGCAAAATTGTCTCAATGTTTACCTTCAGATTTGGTAAATCCTGCTCCACTATTTTCCAGACAATTTCTAGGTTGACTCTGAAATACTCATGAACCAAGATATTTCTGAATTCAACGATCGCTGCCCACGGAACTTCAGAATGCTGATCTACTAGCGCATCTGATAGACTATTTGATGATTCGCCGATGATTTGTAAGTGATGCACAATCCAAATCTGAATCAATTCGTCTTGCAGAAATTCAGCCTGCCCCTGAATGGCGTAACGTTCAATCTGGTTGATTGCCTCTAAAGTATCCTGCAACCGCTCGCGATCGCTTCTCATAACAGCACAGCCTCTTTCAAAACCTGCTCCCGAATCCGCTGTTTGAGTGCAGGCTCTGTTGCCACATCAACCTTGCGCCCCAATAGCTTCTCCAAATCCAAGACTAGACCAGCCGGAAACCAAGCACTAATTTTGTCCAGCGAATAGTCTACAAGTAAATCAATATCGCTTTGTTCATCTGCCTCACCCCTAGCTACCGAGCCAAAGACCCTAACATTGAAGGCTCCATGTTTCGCAGCAATATTGAGAATTTCCTCCCGCCGACTTTTCAGGAGTTGGGCAATATCTGAACTTGAATGAGTGGTCATACTGTTTCACTCCTTGACATTAAACTGTGACTTTTTTGAAGATTGTTTTTGATAAAAAAGAGGGAAGCGGTGAAAGGTTTAATGGCTTAAAGTTTTTGGAGTTTTCATGGCTTGTACTCAGCTATCTAAGATAGGGAGTTATAGTCTGCTTACGCCTGAACTTAATGCCGAAAGCTATTCATGAGCTTCCCTCTATTGTGCGGAATCATTACAGAGGTAGTAAATGATTCCGCATAGATCAACTTAACGAGACTAGGCTTTGAGCAATCGATAGCGATGCTGAAGCCCATCTCTCTCAGTTTTAATCAAGTAGCCTTTGTCACGTGCTTCTTTGATTGTGGCTCCAAAGCGCCAACCAACTTTGGTAGCTAGTTCTTCGCCCCAGTGCCAGTCATGATCCGAAAGAACGTCCAGCAGAAGATCTAGCTTTGTTTGTTTGAGAGTTCGCATATTTACGATCCTGAAATTAGTAAAGGTTTACTTCCGTAGGGAGTAGTTTGATTTACTACCTCTCACCCCGACGATCAGACGTTAACTCAAGCGATAGCCGATGGCAAGTGCTTCCAAGACCTATTTAACTGGTCAAATATGTCGAGACTTGATAGCGCTGTGGTAGCCTTGAGTCAGCGGAGGCTTCTAAGAAATAAGTTTCTGAGAGGAAAGAAACCCTTACAGGGATTGAAACAAATACGTCTGCACTTAATGGCGTAAGCTGTTTTCCTCCGCATAATCTACCTAAAACCCTTTCAGGGATTGAAACTAGGCGATCCATATTTCGCCTCCCTTACTTTTCAACTGATATGCCAGCGTATCCAGCAGCAGCGCGCTTTGCCCAAATGCGATCGCGTAGGGTGCCACCGCGTCATGAAAACTATAGTTATCGCTGATTGGGTAAATCTGGAAGTGCATCGGCAGCCGCAATCGTTGCCGCACCTCACTCATCGGACGAGGCAAAACATAGCTCACCAGTGCGCGATCTCGCAGCTTTTTATTGATCTCCCCCGCCCAACGATTATCGGGTTGCCAAATCTCAACTCCCTTCAACATCTGCACTTTCCACGCATCTGCCACACCTTCTAAAGTGCCAGGAAAGTGAAATTTCCAGTTCAGTCGCTCCTCACGATACGCCTTGAGTTTCATAAAAGCGAGACAGTGAGCAAATCTGCCTTTGGGAAGCGGCTGTTTGGTGCGTTTGGCAGTGGCTTCGAGCGATCGCAAAAATGCCTCTTTTGTCCAAAGCTCAATTTCCAAATTCCCTAAAATTCCCGGCAAATCATAGGTTTTGTAGCGATCGGCTTCATGGCTCTCCGTCTCATCGTAAATGCCACACTGCAACGGACTCGAACCCCGGAAGCTACAGGCATCTTCTGCGATCGGGTTTCCGGTCTTCTGTCCAGAAAACTGCTTCCACTCATCTGCCCATCTAAAGACCCGCCCCGCAACCGATTTCAAACTTGTATCAAACACCGTTTCACAGGCAGTTTGAAACTTCTCTCGACTGTCCGCATACTGTTGCTGGATCGTTTTGTGGTTCAAATCAGCACACAGTTTGAAGGATTGCACCGCGCCCCAGCGTTTGTAGTAGCCGCGAAAATCATTGATCTGACGATACTTGTCGTTGATGGCAGCGTTGAGAAAAGGGCGATCGTACACAGTTACATTGATCAAAGCTGGTTCATTGCCTAAGAACAATCGCTCCACTAGGAAATTAGGAACTAACGCATAGGCAGTAAATCCATCAAATTGAATCGACTGTCCATCGCGATCGTAGCCATCATGCCGTCCTAAGCGTCCTAACCGCTGGATGAAATTCCCAGCATCGGAGGACTCAAAGATCAGAAAATTGATTTTGAAATCCACCCCCACATCGATCGTGCTAGTGCCCAGAATCAGATCTGCCGCAAGTGAATTTTCCCGCTCCGTCTTTCCCGAAAGCCCAGTATTCTCACTCACCCTTAACCCATAGGGTTGCATCAATGCTTGAAAAAACGGGGTCAATCGTTTCACAGCCGCGATCGAATTGAGAATAATGGTGCCCTTACTTCCTGGATGTTGCTGAAACTGTTGCAGAATCAACTCAGCATTTTCCTTGAGCCAGGTTTCAGACGATTTCGCTATAGGTTCTAAGGGGACAAAGCTCAAGTCAATTGCTCGTGCAACTTGCCTCCAGCCGTTATTTTTAAGTTGCTGCTGTTCCGGCATTTCAGGAAATTGATATTTGTTTTGCTCCAGCGGATCAATCACTCGACAGCGGAATCCAGCATCTTTAAAGCGTGAAATCATTTGCTGATCTGGAGTTGCCGATAGGAATAGAAACTTTTTACGGCGATTAGTTGCTCGGATTAGCAACATTGTGTTGATCACACTCGCCACTTGGGGCGCGGCATAGACATGGAATTCATCAAAAATGAATAAGTCAAAATCTTTATCGATGCGATTCCAAAGCTTATCAGGACTATCACCCTTTGCTCCCTTGATGATGTAGGCACCTCGATGTAAGTAGTGAAAAATATCAGGGTTAGTCAGAAGGACTTCCCGTTGCCCCGTCAGCGTTTCAATGGCTGCGCTTTTCTTTAATCCCTCGTTCTCAGCATAAATTTCTAACTCTGCCCCACTCAATCGCGTCACTCGTGGGTCATTCGGCGGCTGAAAATCTGCAATATACTTGCGAGTCTGGGTTTCCTGGTCACGGGCAAGTTCGTTTGTTGGGTAAAGGGCGATCGCATTGCAATCTCCCTGCAACACCTCTAGAAATGCCGCCAAACTTTTACCATCGCCTGTCATCGCAGTGTTGAATACAACATCAATCTCTGGGTCGCGTAGCGCTTTTAACGTCTCTGCCTGGTGCCACGCCAGCGACCAACCCGGCGGCAACTTCACCCCTTCTGGCATAGCAGTAGCAGGGCAAGAGTAAACAGGTTTTAGCATAATTTTATAAGTATCAGTCATGGCAATTCCAAAGTAGGGGCAGTGACTTGACAGAACGTTAGCTCAGACTCAATTTGCAATTCTGCTTAAACTTTTTAAATCCGAGGTAAAATGTACTTACGAAAAATACTATTACACATTTTTTCTGCTAGTGCAAGTACATTATTCACTCTTCCTATAGAATGCCCAGAAAGAAAGAAACTCTAACGCTCTCCGTGCCAACCGGGACAAAGGCTGCTCTAGACGCGATCGCCCGTCGTCTGAAGATCTTTTGGGGCAATAATCCTAGTCCGTCCGGGTTGGTGGGCGCGATCGCTCAAGGTAAACTGGAAGTCGGGCAACCGTTCGGGTTGAGTGCTGCCCAAGTGTTGGCTTTGCGGCAGGCAATTCGGGCTTTAGTGGATGCTGGACAATTGGAAGAAGCTAGAAGTGTAATTACACTTTTGATTGAAAAGGGGAATCTGAAATCTCCCATGCGCCAAGACTTGATGCAGCAGGTTAGCCAACCGATGGAAGGCTGGCGAATTCAGCTTGATCAATTGATCGAGCAGCAGCAAACGTTTCACCTGCTCTATCAGAATTCTCAGGGTCGAATGTTGGAATACACGGTGCGCTATGCCGAAGTCATATTTTACGAAAAGCGCTATTACCTCCAGATTTGGTGTGACGAAACCGAAGATAGTCAAAGCTTACCCGAACTCCAGCACAACCGCTGTTTTCGGCTCGATCGCATCCAATCGATTTTCCCAATTAGCGGAGAATGGCGCGGCAGCTTTGACACCATTGAGGTGCAGCTAGAGTTCTCAGGCTGGTTAGCTCGTGCCTATGAGCCAAAACCAGACGACATCTCAAATGAACTCGTCGGTAATATGCGTCAAGTGACGCGACGGATCACTAATCCGTTTTGGCTGATTCGAGAGGTGTTTCGCTATGGCGAGGATTGTGTGATTGTGTCGCCTGACAGCGTGCGCGATAGCTTCAAGCAAAAGTTGAGATCGCTTTGTGAACACTATGAATAGCAAAAGTATCCTTTTTGAGTCATAGAAATCCCTCGCCTACTCTCATTTTGGATCAAATTCTGGATCAAACTAATTTGCGATAAAAGTTACTGCCAGATTTGACAAAGCGGTGTAAATTGTCGTTAATTAACCCAGCATTAATCTGTTTTGCCATCTTCCATGCCAGAAAGGAGCCGCGAGTGAATGCAGCCGAGCAGGCAACTAGCCTGGAAACTGCCAGTAAAATAGCCGCGATCGTCAATTTATTTAAGGCTGAGTTTCCCGATGCGCGGGCGGACTTAAAGCCTTGGGCAAATGATCCGGAGACGCGAGAATCGGTTGATCCGGAGTCGATCGATTTGGCGTTTCATTTGCCAGGATTTTCTCGATTATTTCAAAGTCGAAGTATTTTGATCCAGATTCGGTTTCATACCGATGGATTAACGTGCGATCGCCAAGTGATTGGGGCAGAAATGGCAGGTTTTGATCATCGGGGCAAACAGTGGAGGCTTTCGACGATTGAAAATTGGCTATTTGAGGGAAATTGTAGTCCGGTCGATCAGGTGCGCGATCGCCTGAAGGGTTTTTTGAAACAATCCCTGGAGTTGTTCAATTCGCTGGAGTGCTAAAGAGCGATCGTTTTTCTGGAAAATGAGGATTCAGAAATCCTGCACAGTTTTTTAGCAAAAAGGATTTTTTTATCAAAGTCGCTAAGCACTATGATTGAATAGCGATTGACTCGTGCCACCCACTCCATCGTATTTTTGATAGTTTCGGAGAATTTATATGCTCACACTCAAGATTGTTGTGTACATTGTTGTTGCCTTCTTTGTAGGGCTGTTTATTTTTGGCTTCTTGTCTAATGACCCATCTCGTAACCCAAAACGCCGCGATATGGAATAGCCAATTTCTAGCTTTGTCGCATAAGTGTCACTGGGGCGGTGGTTTTCCGCTGCCCCTGTTTTACAGTGAGACAGTTCCCACTGGCTGTATCCGTTTAATGTTTGCTTAAACTATGCCCTATCCGGTGCCCCCCGAACTGCCGCCTTTATATTCGTCCCCCGCTCCTGAGACGAATCGCTGTCCAAAATTGTCTTTGTCTGGCTCCGCAATCGCACTGGCAGACGCTGTGTCCCCGACGATTGCCCCACCTGAGAGTACACGCTCTTATTTAAGGACGGCGACTCCGCAAAATGACTCCCTTGTGGGAATTGCGTCATCCACACTCTCACCCCTGCAAAACAAGTTACCGCTTCAAACGATTGAATGCGTGCCATCTTCAGGGAACGTGACCAAGCCATTAGCTATAGCCAAACCGTTATCTATATCAGTCAAGAGCATTGCTAAGCCGGAGACTAAGCTAGAGACGAACCCAGCGAGTAGCCAGCCAGCCAATAGCTCATCTAAACTAAACGCGATCGCTGTACCAAAACCGATCACTCCGGCGAGAGGAGCCATCCAGGTTAAGAAACAAAATAAACCAGCGGTTGGATCTAGAGCTACGTCGAAAGTGCCGCCGAAGAAGATCGCTCCGCCAACCGCGATCGCGCCATCACGCATTGCTCCAACTAAAATCCCAGCTAAGACCCCGGCTAAAACCTTAGCCAAAACCGCAATACCTCAACCCGATGCGTCCTACAGCATTTCGGGCGTGAGCGGTAAACTGCCTCAAACGGCTGAAGCAGCAGTGATGAAAAAGCTGGATCATGCCTTTGTTTTTGATCAGTTAATCGAAGTTTACGATGCGATCGGATCACTCACCGCCAAAGATCTAAGACGGCTAGCAAGGCGATCTCCTCGTCAAATCATTCCCCGCATCACAGCCCAAGTTCCTGATGCTTCAACACCGCCTCAATCTCCCACTGAAATTCTGATTCCTCCAAGTAGTTCTCCATCTGGCAGTTCTCCATCTGATAGTTTTCCGTCTAATACGCCTACAGTGCCCACCTTGCCCAGTGAGAGTCCTGCAAACCTAAATTCTGCTCCGCTTGTTGATCCACTGCCAGCCGATCCAGCGCCTAGTTTAAGTCCACGGCAGATTACTAATGAGACCGTTACCAGCCCAACCGTTAATCCAGTGGAAGTCACGGCGGATCGGTTAGATTATGACGAGCGCAATCAGGTGTTTACTGCCGAAGGTAACGTGATCATGCGCTTTCGGAATGGGCTAGTAGATGCCGATCGCGTTCAGGTGAATCTAACCAATCGGATTGCCGTAGCAGAGGGTAATGTTGCCTTTACCCGTGGACAGCAAGTGCTGCGGGGGCAACGGGCGGAACTCAATTTTGTTCAGGGCGTTGGTAGCATCCAGCAAGCACGGGGAGATATTTATATTCCCACCGCCGGAACGGATCTTTCTATTCCAGCCGCTACTGATGGCGTAGCGGAGACAGTGTTGGGTCGTCCAGCGAGCGATCGCATCACCTCCCAACAGCCCCTACAAAATCCGGGTGGTGCTGGCGGAGTTTCGATCTCAGCCGGAGCCGGACGAGATGTCACTCGTGTGCCGGGAGGATTGCCCAGAGGCGGCGAACTGAAGCGTCTCCGGTTTGAAGCCGAACGGATTGACTTCACGCCAGAGGGTTGGGTTGCCACCAATATTCAAATTACCAATGATCCTTTTTCGCCGCCAGAACTAGTTCTCAAAGCAGAAAAAGCAACCCTAACGCGCCTATCTCCATTACAAGACGAAGTCAAGCTGACTCGTCCTCGGTTGGTGTTTGACCAAAACTTTTCCCTCCCATTTTTGTTCTCGCGTACCGTTCTAGATCGTCGCCAACGAGATGCCGCGCCATTACGCTTTGCCTATGATGCTCAAGATCGCGGTGGGCTTTACTTAGAAGGAGTTTTTAATGTTTTACAGTCTCAGAAGCTCTCTTTAACCCTGTATCCTCAGATTTTCATTCAACGAATGTTTGATAGTCGCCAAAGTGGTTTTGGGCTGGGTAATCCCAACAATTACGGTTTAAGAACCCGGTTAGATGCGGAGTTGAGTCCTAGTACTTTTTTACGAGGATCGGCAGCACTGACCAGTTTTGATCCAGCAGAGTTTGAAGATAGCCTGCGTGCTAGTGTGCGAGTCCGCCAAATTTTAGATACGCCGATTGGTCCTCATACTTTGGCGCTTGAATATAGCTATCGCGATCGCTTATTCAACGGCTCCCTCGGCTTTCAAACCGTGCAAAGCAGCATCGGATTGGTATTTATCTCTCCCAATATTTTGTTGGGGCGATCGGGCGTTGTTTTAAACTATCAAGTGGGCTATCAATCGATCAATTCAGACACCGATCGCCTCAATTTGATCTCACCCACCAGCACCAATAATCGGGTTAATTTAGGACGTTTTCAATCCTCTGTTGCAGTGAGCAAAACGTTTCCTCTGTGGGCAGGGAAACCACTGCCAGCCACTCGCGATCAAGGTCTTCGCTTCACTGCAAATCCAATTGTGCCCTATGTCAACTTCAATGTATCTCTGCGCGGAGTCTATAGCAACTATACAAGCGGTGATGTTCAGCAAAACTTATTTGCCGTTGCGGGGCTGGGAGGGCAATTTGGGCATTTTTCCCGTGATTTCTTAGACTACACTGCCTTTAGCGTTTCCTACAGTCAAGCGATCGGGAGTGGTGAATCTCCTTTTCTGTTTGACCGAGTAGTGGATACTCGTGTCGTGGCTATCTCATTCATTCAGCAGATTTATGGTCCATTTCGCGCCGGATTCAGTACAGCAATTAGCTTGGACACCACCGATCCTATTAGTACAGATTATTTTTTGGAGTATAGCCGTCGCACCTATGGCGTTATTTTGCGATATAACCCAGTATTAGAAATTGGTTCCATTACCCTTCGGATTAGCGACTTTAACTGGACTGGAACAGCCGATCCCTTTTCTGGAACGGGGGTTACTCCGGTGGATGGTGGCGTAACACAACCCTCAAGTTTTTGAGTATTAATTTTTGAGTGTTAAGTGGAAATTTTCAGTGGGAAAATGGAGCGGTTTTATCATCAGTTTTTTGCCGTAGCAACTATTCTAAAAGAGCCTCCAGCAAGTTGTGAAGATTATGACCAATTCCGTTGAACACATTCAACAAGAGATGGCTCTACTCGATCGAGCCGTGTCAACGCTAGCGGAGGCGTTTCAAAATGCTTACGCAGACTATCTGTCAGCGTTGGGGCAAGCTGTGCGA
Organism: Sivoneniella epilithica UHCC 1019; assembly: GCF_040830845.1. Classification (NCBI taxonomy): domain Bacteria; kingdom Bacillati; phylum Cyanobacteriota; class Cyanophyceae; order Leptolyngbyales; family Leptolyngbyaceae; genus Sivoneniella; species Sivoneniella epilithica. Next base: position 118,845 of record NZ_JBFPDP010000011.1, on the reverse strand, counting down.
AAACAGCATGTTTTGGCGGCGTATCAAGTTTGCACTCAAGGCTATCCGCAGCAGTTTTTAGGTTTATCGGTTAGCCAACGGCAAGAATTACAGCAAGGATTACGAGATTTGGCAAAACAAGCCCAAGCCAAGCTTTTGGAGCAGTTACGTTCATCTCAGCGAGAGAAACCTTTAGAAGATTTGGAACCGCCCACGATCTCGCAAAGTAGTTCCTTCCTAGAGGCGCAGCTACAACCCCCATTAGAGGAAATACTTGCTAATAGCGATGATTTAGGGTCTACTCACTCAACTGTTCACTCAACTGTCGAACAATCTGCACCCCAAGAAATACCGCTTCCTCTAGCGCGATTGGTTCAATGGCAAATTGGCATTGAACAAGGGATTAATAGGGAACTAGCCGCCATTTCTCATCAAACCAATCGATTGTTTCAGCAGGCGAATATCTTACCCGGTCAACTGCCTGATGCACTATTGCAACATGCTAGTAAAACAGAACTGGCGGATGGAGTGCCGCGATCGCCCAATTTACTGAATGTGTTAGTGGAAGCTGTCAATAATGCAGAGACAAGGGATGAAGAAGAGGGAAAAGCTCCCGACCTTTTGCAAGTGTTAGCGATTCATCTGCGATTAGTAGAAATTGAATTTGCAGACACCCCAACGATGGCGGCTCGGAGCAAAATTAGAGAATTGACTGCTCGATTGAAAAAGCTAGGGCAAGACTATCGCAAAAAACAACGGGAATATGCGATCGCTGCCGCCCAAGATGCATGGCGCGCCAGTTGGTTTGAAGACTAAACCAGAGAAATCGGGCAGCAACAGCGATTCTTTTCAAGCGGCATGACATACTTTAGGGGTTAGCAATGCTGCCATTGACTTTTGCCCATGCCATTGACTTTTGCCCATGCCATTGACAATTTTGGTTGCTGATGATGATTTAGGAACGCGCCTATCGATTGGCGACTACCTTGAGGCAACGGGCTATTCCGTTCTTCGTGCTGAAAATGGGCAGGAAGCATTAACCATGGTTGAAAAATTTCAGCCTCATTTGATTGTGACGGATGTGACGATGCCACGCATGGATGGGTACGAATTTGTTCGACAGGTTCGTCAACAGCCAGCATTTCGGTTGCTTCCGGTTATATTTTTGACGGCTCGCACCGAAACTCATGAACGCATCCGTGGCTATCAGTTAGGGTGCGATGTTTATTTACCTAAGCCGTTTGAACTGCAAGAGCTAGGTGCAGTGGTGCGCCATTTGCTAGAACGGCTACAAATGATTGAAATGGAGTGGCGATCGCGCTCATCACTTCCTAGTTCTGCTGATCATGCAGCAATGCAAACAATGAATCGGGCTGCTCTTGCAAAGATCGAGGTTAAGTTGACCAAGCGTGAACAAGAAGTGGTGCTGCTGTTATCAGATGGGCTATCCAATGCACAAATTGGCGATCACCTGCATCTGAGTCCGCGCACCGTTGAAAAATATGTCAGCAGCCTCCTCGACAAAACAAATACTAGCAATCGTGCTGAGTTAATGAGGTTTGCGATCGACAATCATTTGGTGTAGCAAAGTGCTGAGGAGTAAATAACAAGGATCAGAAAACTCACAACTTTCTTACATTTCTGAACTCAAAACTCAAAACTTTTTTCCGCACCCCGCACCTTCATCCCGCTTTTAGCTGGGACTTTACATGGGTCAGCAGCCCTAGACAAGCATCTTGTAATAACTCAATTACTTGGTTAAAGCCATCTACGCCGCCATAATAGGGATCAGGAACTTCTTTGAGGGTGTGATAAGTGCAGAAATCGCACATTAGACGAACTTTTTCCCGATATTTCCCAGTGGGATCAAGGCTGCAAATATTGGCATAGTTCTCTCGATCCATTGCCAGAATCAGGTCAAACGCATCAAAATCTGCTTTAGTAAATTGCCGAGCGCAGCCTTTCATCGCAATGCCCCGCTGAGTGGCGGCAAGGCTTATTCGGGGGTCGGGTGGCGCGCCGATATGATAGCTAGAAGTGCCTGCTGAACCACAAATAATCTGCTCAGTGAGATTGTTTTGCTCAATTAAATGATTCATGATGTTTTCTGCCGCAGGAGAACGACAAATATTCCCTAAGCAGACAAACAGCAGTTTGTAGGACATAAAGTACGTGGATTAAGTTAACGAAGACAAAACCGGGACAGTTTTAAATTTTCCCGGTTTCAAATGAATCTTGCAAAATTCGCGATCGCGCCCTCCCAAACCTTGCTAAGGCAGGATCAAATCAAAGTTATAGACCCGGCAGGTTCAGTCCGCCCGTCAATTCTTCCATCTTTTCACGCATCATCTCAGTCGATTTTCGGTAAGCATCTTTCATGGCAGCTGTGACTAAATCGGAAACAACCTCTGAGCCTTCAGTCAAAACATCGGGTGAAATCACGACGCGAATGGGTTCCTGGTTGCCACTCAGAACCACCTTCACAAGCCCACCTTGGGCTTCCCCTTCAATCTCCATTTCCTCAAGCTCTTCTTGAAGCTTTTTAGCTCCTTCTTGAACTTGCTGAGCTTTTTTAAAAGCCTCGGCTAGTTCTTTCATTTTGCCTAGTCCGAAGCCAAATCCTTGTCCTTGTGACATAACGCTTTAATGAAGTATGGGTTCAAAACAAACAGCAGTTTTATTATGGCACTGCTATACCAAGCTGGTTTATTTTCTCCAATCTTTTGTGGAAAAATCGGTCGAAAATAACAAAATCTGGCATTGCTGAATGCAGACATGATTTTCATTGGTAGGGGTAGTGCCTTGTGCCTACCCTTGCTGGGATAAGGTCAACCACAAGGGATTGCCCCTACGAATTTCATATCTAGATTCAGCAACGCCCAAAATCTCACTCTTGCTTTTGACTAAATAGTTTTGATCGGATCAAACTAAAATTTACCCAAAATTTGCACCTCTGGTTCTAGCCAAAGGTTCCACCGATGATTCACGGCTTGCTGAGCATAGCAAATCAGTTGAAAAATATCGTTTGCGTTGGCACTGCCGCAATTCAGGATAAAATTTGCATGACGCTGGGCGATTTGAGCGCCGCCAATTTGATAGCCTTTGAGTCCGACCTGCTCAATCAGCCAACCGGCTTTGTAATGATGGGGATTGCGGAAAACACTGCCGCAGCTTGGCAAATGATAGGGCTGGGTAGCGCGGCGCTGATTTAGATGAATAGAGGTTTCTGCATTGACCTGGGCAGGGTCGGCACCGGGCTTTAACTGGAAGGTTGCTTGGGTTACTAGCCAGTTTTTACCTTGCAAAATGGATGTGCGGTAAGCGTAGCCTAACTCGTTGGGGGTGAAAATTCGTGTTGTGCCATCCGGTAGGAGGACGTGGGCATTGAGCAATGAATCAGCCGTGCAGCCTCCATGAGCGCCAGCATTCATGACAACGGCTCCTCCCACGGTTCCAGGAATACCCACTGCCCATTCCAGCCCTTGCCATCCTTGATCTGCCACTTTCCAAGCAAGTCGCGGTAGGGGTTCGCCTGCGCCCACGGTCACCTGTCCGGTGGCAGAGTCAAATTGAATTTGTCGAAGACGACGAGTACCAATCACTAGCCCGGATAAGCCGCGATCGCTAATGAGTAAATTAGACCCTGCTCCTAGCAATGTGATAGGCAATCCTTCAACCCGTGCCCACTCAAAACTAGCCTGTAATTCTTCAGAAGTTCGAGGAGCCACGTACCATTCTGCGGGACCTCCGACTCGAAAAGAAGTCAGCGTGGCTAAGGGAATGTGGGCTTTGATCAACCCATCAGTTCCAGGTAGACGAATCTGGTAAGTAGACGGTTTTAGGATAGATTGAGGAGTGAAAGTTGAGCGCTTCACGCTGGTTAATTTAGGAGGATCGTAAGAAAGAGTCATGACTAGTTAAAATGAATGCCCTGTACCAGAATCCTATGAATTTCAATGGCAATGTGACCCTGATGCTCCTGAGCCTTAAGCTGTCTCTCAGGATTAAGCGTGATTACGCCAATGTGATAGTTCTTGCTCTAGTTTTTGGTGCGAAACCATCACGTCTGGAATAATCTGATTTAAGTTTCCGGCTCCCATAAATAGCGCAAGGTCTCCTGGGCGCAGATTTTCGACCAAGAATTGATGGATGGCTTGGATAGAAGCGCGGTAGAAGACTTTATCGTGATGATCAGCAATCAAAGTGGCTAGAGTTTCACCATTCAGGTCAGCAGGTTTTAACTCGCCAGCGCTGTAAATATCGCTAATCACCACGACATCTGCATTTGAAAAGGATGCGGCAAATTCCGATAAAAACGCTTGGGTGCGGCTGTAGCGATGAGGCTGAAAGATTGCCACAATTCGCTTAAAGGGAGAGCCTGACTCCTGCACCTTAAGCCGTGCTGCCGCGAGGGTTGCCTGAAGCTCGCTGGGGTGATGGGCGTAGTCATCTACAAACAGGATGCTATTGTATTCACCGCGATGCTCAAACCGACGACGAGCGCCTTCAAAGGTCGCGATCGCTTGAGAAATCGTTGAAAAACTCAGACCCAATAATCGCCCAACTGCCACGGCTGCAAGGGCATTGCTAAGATTGTGGCGACCCAATAATTTGACGTTCAACTGTCCTAAAATGACTCCTCGTTCCCAAACTCTAGCCGTGCTGCCGCCTCGATGAGAGATACAATCAACCGTATAGGTTGCGTTTGCTTGTGGGTCTAGGCTATAGGTAATTGAAGGAGTCAGGCGATCGCGCACGATTGGGCAATCATAGCTGCCAATCAACGTTTTGCAGTTAGCCTTGAAGGTTTGAAACGTTTCAATCACCTCTTCCAAACTGTCGTAATGATCAATGTGGTCTAGTTCAATGTTGGTAATCACACCAATTTCTGAAGCGAGTTTGACTAACGACCCATCTGATTCGTCGGCTTCTGCCACTAGATAAGGACCCTTACCCACATGGGCGTTGCCCTGCCAAGCATTCACTTCGCCCCCAATCACAATGGTTGGATCTAAACCTGCCTGCAACAACATATAGCCCACTAAACTACTGGTAGTGGTTTTGCCATGGGTTCCCGCGATCGCAATTCCTCGATATTCGCGAATCAGGGCAGCTAGCACATCAGAGCGATGGTAGATCGGACATCCCAAGTCACAGGCTGCTTGATATTCCAAATTAGCGGATTGAATCGCGGTAGAGCAAATGACTTGGGGAAGCGTATCTGATCGAGTATCTTCTGATTGCGTATCTAACGTTGGACTCCGTTTCGATGCAGCCTGTTTAGCAGAACCAGAAGGATGAGGTGCGGAAGTGGCTCCAGTAACGACTGATGAGATCGCTTCAACAGCAGGACTCGACTGAAAAAACTCCAAATTACTCGGATCTTGACTCCAAAAAATATGAATTCCGTTTTCTTGTAGACGCTGAGTAATGTGGCTAAGGCGAAGATCTGACCCTGACACCGGCAAATTTCGCTTTGCCAAAACATATGCCAGGGCTGACATGCCGATCCCACCTACACCAATAAAGTGGAAAGGCTTGCCGCTTAAGTCTATAGAAACCGGCATCGTAGTATCCTCACAAACCACACCAATAACACGCGCTATCATATCAGGAATAATCTTTTCAGCATACCTATATTAATGTCTTCAAAAAGATTAATAGCCAATTGATTGCTGTCCTGAAAGTTATATCACCCCCTACAGGTTTTCATTCTTTTACTCGAAAACTTTTTCTAGACAAAACTCTCTGCTCTCCCCTGCTGAAGCTTCTTGATCAGGTCAGACTTTTCCAGATTTTTTTAGTGAAAACTTTTTTTGACAGCCTACACAAGACGATTTTGTCAGTTGATTTCTGGCAGCACCTCTTCATTTTCTGCAAAGTACAGTAGGGTTTGAAAAGTGAATTCCTTTAATCCTGAACTGGCTTTTAGTTGTGAAACCTTTACCCAAATCAAACCTAAAAATAGGAATTTTTGGGGGAACCTTTAACCCAATCCATTGGGGGCATCTTTTAGTCGCTGAAGCTGCCCTTGATCAGTTTGAATTAACAGGTGTTATTTGGGTGCCAACGTTCCGCCCGTCTCATAAATCAGTCGAGCTATTAGGATTTGAACACCGATTGGAAATGGTGAGACAGGCGATCGCGCCCCATCCTGCATTTTGGGTTTCTGATATAGAACAGCAGCACGGCAATTCCTATGCATTGACCACCCTGCTGAAGTTAGAAGCCTTGCACCCAAAATCTGATTGGCATTGGATTATTGGCTTAGATGCTTTTCAATCTCTCCCTCACTGGTATAAAAGCACCACTATTGCTGCTCAATGTACATGGTTGGTTGCCCCTAGAACTACTCAAAATAGTTCCACACTCTGTCAGCAAGTTGCCGAGCATTTTATCCAGCAGAAAATTTCTTTCCATTGGCAGTTGCTAAATATGCCCCAGGTTGGAATTTCCTCCAGCATCATTCGAGACTATTGGCATGAAGGGCGATCGCTGCGCTATCTGGTTCCCGACTCAGTACGACACTATCTCACCACAAAATTATCGGTTTCAGCCTAATCTAGCCTTTTTAGAGGAAAAATTTTGACTTCCCAAACAAATTCATTAAGTCTTGGAAGTGTTTTGGCTCAACGCTTTTAGCTCAAAGTATCGAAGTATATTGTTGCACTGGGATCACCTCCCATCTTATGATTTTCTTAATAACTAAGATTTATTTAATGAGGGCAAGACGCAGTGATTAGAGTAGCGATTAACGGCTTCGGACGTATTGGGCGCAACTTCATGCGCTGCTGGCTAGGCAGAGAGAACAGTCTAATTGACCTCGTTGCCATCAACGACACATCTGACCCTAGAACAAATGCCCACCTCCTGCGATACGACTCAATGCTCGGCAAAATGGACGAAAGCGTTCAAATTGATGCCGATGACAACAGTATTACGGTGAATGGAAAAGTTATTAAATGTACCTCCGATCGCAACCCCGAAAATCTACCCTGGAAAGAGTGGGATATTGACCTGATCATCGAATCTACAGGGGTTTTCATCAGCAAGGAAGGGGCATCTAAACATCTCAAAGCAGGTGCCAAAAAGGTGCTGATCACGGCTCCTGGAAAAGGTGACGATGGAACGTTTGTAGTCGGTGTGAATCATCTTGACTACGACCATACCAAGCACAATATCATTAGCAACGCAAGCTGCACCACTAACTGCCTCGCTCCCGTTGCCAAGGTGCTAAACGATAACTTTGGCATCATCAAAGGCACAATGACGACCACCCACAGTTATACGGGCGACCAGCGCTTGCTTGATGCTAGCCACCGTGACTTAAGACGGGCACGAGCCGCCGCGATCAACATTGTCCCAACTTCAACAGGCGCAGCTAAAGCCGTGGCTCTGGTTCTGCCTGAACTAGCTGGGAAGCTCAATGGCATTGCCTTACGGGTTCCCACTCCCAATGTGTCGATTGTTGACTTGGTGATTCAAGTTGAAAAGCCCACGATCGCCGAGCAGGTGAACGAAGTTTTGAAAAATGCAGCTGAAGGTTCGATGAAAGGTATTCTCAAATATTGTGATTTGCCGCTTGTTTCCAGCGATCATGCAGGCACCTTTGAATCGGCAATCATCGATGCGGATTTGACCATCGTGATGGGCGGAGACTTGGTAAAAGTGATCGCTTGGTATGACAACGAATGGGGCTACAGTCAGCGGGTTGTAGATTTGGCTGAAATCGTGGCTCAAAAGTGGGCTGCTTAAGCTCTTTTAAGTCTGATAAAAAGTAGAAGTAACTCGCATTTAGGGGGGTAAGTCTAACCGACTGCCCCTTTTTATGTAACTAACGATTGATTGCAAAAAGGCGATCGCTTGCCACAATATTTGTAAATTGCTGGTATTCTTGCCAGCGTGTGAGCAGGTAAGGATTCAACATGATTAGATCATGGATGGTGATTGGGGCAGTGGCGATCGCGGTTGCATTTTCAGGAAATATTCTTAAACCAGATGATATTCGCTGGTTTCGCCAGTTACAGCGCCCTAAATGGTTAACCTTTGAAGGTCTAATTCCCGTTATCTGGACAGTTATTTTAATTTGTGGGGTTTGGTCAGCTTATCTCGTATGGGAAGCGAACCCCGGCACTGAGGAAACTTGGTGGCTTATGGCATTTTATTTGTTACTAGAAATTGTTATTATTGCCTACTCGCCCGTCACTATTCGCCTCCGCAACCTCAAAGCAGGCACAATCGTAGGCGGTATTGGCTTTATCCTCGGCTTAATCTTGGCGTTCTTGGTGCACCCCATTTCTAATCCAGCGTTTTGGTTGCTAGTGCCTTATTTACTCTGGAGTCCGATCGGCACTTATACGACCTGGGCGATGTATCAACTCAGTGGTGATTGAGAAAGCACTCTAGAAAACCATATATTTCGAGGGTTTAGGTCAGTTTTGCTAAAGAACGAATAAGATTTTGTCGTGCTTTAGTTTCATAGTGCTGATGAAACGGAGGAGTTGAATAGATCTGCGATCGCCCTAGGAATGCTTGCAAGATCTTACCCCGCTCCTGTCGATAAATCGGCTCCGGCACCCAGGAGTACTCAGCCCTTACTTGCCGCTCATAGCGATCAAACCGCTCTGGTGTCGCCGCCAAAATTCCTAAATCCACATCGACTAACACTTCAGCATCTCGGTTAGTAGGCTCTATATCGTGCTTCGTTACCATAATCAATGAGTCAACATGCGCCCCAATTTCTTCGGGTAAGCCATGGGCGATCGCGCTTGCCCGTGCCCATTCAGCGCTTTTCGCTTCGTTGTCTTTGCGGGTCGTTTCATAGATGGCATCATGAAACCAGATAGCAAGCTCCACTGCTGCGGGATGGTCTGCATACTCTCGAATTTGCTCGAAGTGAGTGAAGCACTCCTGTAAATGGTGGAGCGTGTGATAGTGGCGATGGGGTTCGGCATAGCAAGCACAAAGCCGTGCATAGAGGGTTTCGCTGCCATTTATACCGAGTTGTTGCCAGGTTTTTTGCCATCTTGTTGAGCATGGCGCGATCGCGGGAAGTGTCATTTTATCAAGATACGATTGAGTTGCGGATAGGCAGTTGGATAGACGAAGCGATCGCCCTAACACTGATAGGATCATAATGTTTTGATTCAGGTTCTTAGGAGACAGTTATGACCCGCGCCATTATGGAAACCGATAAGGGCACCATTCATCTAGAACTCTTTGACCAAGATGCCCCTAACACCGTTAAAAACTTTGTTGAGCTAGCAAACAGCGGCTTTTATGATGGGCTAGCGTTTCATCGCGTTCTCTCCGATTTTATGGTGCAGGGAGGTTGCCCAAACACTCGCGCTGGCGCAACAGGGATGCCGGGAACGGGCGGACCAGGCTACAAAATCAAGTGTGAAATTAATCCGAATTTGCATGAGGCAGGCTCACTTTCCATGGCACATGCTGGAAAAAATACGGGTGGCAGTCAGTTTTTCATTTGCCATTCGCCCCAGTCTCACCTAGACGGCGTACATACAGTCTTTGGTAAAACCGCCGATATGGATATCGTTAATGCGATTCGTCAAAACGACAAGATCCTTTCGGTAAAAATCGAAGCATAAATCCTATGACCGTCACCGCCAATCTGACCGATCGCCTTGTTCTAGATGAGTTGATTGAGGGTTTGCCAAACATTTCGGGCTGGGAAGATGCGCTCGAAAGTGTTATTAATCAGTCAACTCCAGTGTTTTTGCCCACGACAAACCTACAGATTGGATCGATAAAATCCGCCTTCACGATCGCCCTTCATATGCACCAGCCTACCATTCCTGCTGGTTGGAATGGCGCATTGATCAACAACTTGCAGCAGATGTTCGAGCATCCCAACGACGGCGACAACCACAATGCTGGAGTCTTTGCCTGGTGTTACTCTCGCATGGCTGAGTTCATTCCCGAACTGGTGGCGCAAGGCTGCAATCCCCGTGTCATGCTCGACTATTCCGGCAACTTGCTTTGGGGTTTGCGGCAGATGGGTCGCGGCGATGTGCTGGATAACCTGAAACGCATCACCTGCGACCCCACCTATCAGCCCTATGTGGAATGGCTGGGCACCATGTGGGGACATGCGGTGGTGCCATCTACGCCGATTCCCGATATTAAGTTACACATCCAAGCGTGGCAGCATCACTTTGCCGCGATTTTTGGCTGGGACGCGATCGCCCGTGTTAAAGGGTTTTCGCCTCCAGAAATGCACTTACCTAATCATCCCGATACGCTCTATGAATTCATCAAAGCGCTGAAAGAGTGTGGCTATCGCTGGATGATTGTCCAAGAACACAGCGTTGAAACCCTAACGGGCGAATCTTTGGGTGATAAACATTTGCCCCATCGTCTGATTGCGCGTAACTCCAACGGCGAAACGACCAGCCTAACGGTGTTGATTAAAACTCAAGGGTCAGATACTAAGCTAGTTGCCCAAATGCAGCCCTATTACGAAGCCAAATCTCAATCGGGCGATCGCCATATCAGCGGGATTGCCATTCCTCCGTTAGTTACTCAAATTAGCGATGGCGAAAATGGCGGCGTGATGATGAATGAGTTTCCCTCTGCCTTCAAAAAGGTGTGGCATGAGATGGGGCAAAACCCCGACACTGTGGGCATGACGGGCACTGAATACCTGGAACTGATTGAAGCGGCTGGCGTGAAGTCTGAAGACTATCCTACCTGTCAACCCGTGGGACAGCACCAAATTTGGCAGCGTGTTTCACCGGAAAGTTCTACCCCTGAAGCTGTGGAAGCCGCGATCGCCGATGCCAAACAGTCAATTCCCAACTTTCACATGGAAGGCTCCTCTTGGACAAGCCACATGAGTTGGGTGCAAGGCTATGAAAATGTTCTTACACCCATGAATCAACTGAGCGCTCGGTTTCACGAAAAATTCGATTCACCGACCCGTCAACCCGGTCAAACATCCATTACTCGTACCGCCGAATATCGTCAAGCCTTGCTGTATAACCTTTTGCTGCAAACCAGTTGCTTCCGCTATTGGGGACAAGGCACCTGGACTGATCACGCCCGCTCTCTATTTGAGAAAGGCATGGCAGCGATTGGCTAAAGATTTGGCTAAAGATTGGGAGTATAATCAAGCGCACCCTCATCTAATCTTCACAAGATTCTCCTTCTAGAGATAGATCACACAATCTGATATTGGATAGAGAATTTAGGATGGCAGTTGTGTTGCGCTGAGCAGCCAGTTAACGAATGCAAGTTAACTAACACTGTGCTGTTTAAATAGATTTTTTTGCCTGAGAAATCTTTACAGTAGCCTTATACGCCTGAGTGAAGACTCGCCAAAGCCAACCGTAATGAATGATACATCCCATTCGATCGATGAAACTTCAATAGAAAAACTAGACCCAATCGCACCTTTGCCGATTCACGAAGCAGCCCGATTGCAAGCCCTAAGACGATACAACATTCTGGATACGCCGTCTGAAGTTGCCTTTGATCGCATCACTTCCCTAGCTGCCCGGTTATTTAATGTGCCGATCGCCTTAGTTTCTTTAATTGATACTTCTAGAGGATGGTTCAAATCTAGCTACGGCTTCGATCTGCGAGAGGTGCAGCGAGATACGACTATTTGTAGCTTTGCGCTGCTGTCGGATCAGGTTTTGGTGATTCCCGACACGCGGCAGGATGATCGCTTAATCTGTAATCCATTTGTACAAACCGAGCCAGGGTTACGCTTTTATGCCGGTGCGCCATTGATTACCCCAGATGGCTTCAACCTGGGTACGCTTTGTTTATTAGATACCCAACCGCGCTCAATTTTAACCAATGAGCAGCAGGCAACTCTAGCCGATCTCGCGGCAATGGTGATGGATGAGCTAGAGTTTCGCTTAGCGACTCAGAAAATTGCTCAGATTGATGCAGCATTGGTAGAGGTGACTAAAAGCGTTTCGGTTGTTACGGGTGAAGCGTTTTTTGATGCCTTAGTGCAGCGCTTCACCAACGTGCTAGGAGTGGATTATGCCTACATTGGTTTAGTTAAAGAAGATGATCCGGAAGTCATTGGCACGATCGCCGCCTGTGCCAAAGGGAACTTGATCGACAATTTTGAATACAATCTCCGGGAGACTCCCTGTGAAAGAGCGATCGCAGAGCGAAAATTGTGCTGCTATCCCAACAGGGTTCAAACGTTGTTTCCCAACGCGCCCTTGCTGAAACCCTTGAACGTGGAGAGCTATGCGGCAATTCCATTTTTCAACTTACTGGGCGCACCTTTGGGAATTTTAGGCATCATGCACGGTCAGCCGTTAGAAAATGTGCAGATTGCAGAATCCCTATTGTCGGTTTTTGCGCTGCGGGTTGCCACCGAGCTAGAGCGTCAGCAGACAGAAGCAACCCGGCAACAAGTCCAGCGCAATTTAGAACATCAGGTGATCCAACGAACCGCCGCACTATCGAAGGCAAATCAATTATTGTCCCTAGAAGTGATGGATCGACAGCAAGCAGAAGCCGACTTGCAACAAGAACAGAAAATGCTGAAAGTGTTGCTCGATAAGGTGCAGGCAGGGATTGTTGCTTGCAATGCGGAGGGCGTTTTAACGTTGTTTAATCAAGCAGCACGAGACTTTCATGGGTTGCCAGAGCAACCACTACCGCCGGAACAGTGGGCAAAGCATTATGATCTGTACTTGCCGGATGGTCAAACCCCAATGGCTAAAGAGGACATTCCTCTGTTTCGGGCACTGAAGGGAGAGGTGGTTAACCAGGTTGAGATGGTGATTGCACCGAAGCAGGGCACGGCGCGATCGCTGTTGGCTAGCGGACAGGCGATCGCCGATGCCCAAGGTAACAAACACGGTGCAGTGGTGGTGATGCATGACATTACCGAGCGCAAACTGGCAGAAGCAATGCGCTTGCGTCTGGCAGAAGAACGGACTCAACTGATCCAGCAGCAGGTTCAAGAACAGACCGCTCGATTGGAAGCTGAAGCCGATCAGCGGCGATCGGCGTTTCTAGTGGAAATTAGTACGGCACTGGCGGTTTCATTGAATTATGAATCGACTTTAGCAAGCGTGGCTAATTTGGTGGTGCCGTATTTTGCGGATTGGTGCGCGATCGATTTATTGCAAAACCAATCGATTGAGCGAGTTGCAGTCGAACACCGTAATCCAGAGAAGGTGGAGTTAGGCTGGGAACTCCATCGGAGATATCCCAGACAGTTGAATGATCCGGCGGGAATCTCCAAAGTTCTCCGCACCGGGCAGGCTGAAATTGCGGCTGAGATTCCAGATCATGCGATCGCGGCGATCGCTCAAGATGCGGAACATTTGCAAATTTTGCGCGACCTCGGCTTAAAGTCTTGTATCGTCTCTCCCTTGATTGCTCGTGGACAAGTTTTAGGCACCATTTCGTTTGTGACGGCTGAATCCGATCGCCGTTATAGTCAATCGGATCTGGCGCTGGCAGACGATATTGCCCATCGCGCCGCCATTTCGATTGATAATGCTCGGCTATATCGAGAAGCTCAACAGGCGCAACAAGCCGCTGAGCGATCGACAAAACGAATCGCTCGGCTGCAATCGGTTACGGCGGCTTTTTCTGAATCGATCACTCCTGACCAAGTTGCTCAAGTGATTGCGGATCAAGGAATTGCGGCTTTGGGTGCTAATTTTGCCCTGGTTGCTTTGTTGAATGAATCGGCGGCTGAGTTAGAAGTGGTGCGGCTGGTGGGCGATGAATTATCCCAAAGTGAGGGTTTGCAGCGATTTTCTCTTCAGGCTCCGTTTCCGCTTGCAGAAGTTGTTCGCACTGGGAAACCAATCTGGGCAGAGCCGTCTGGCGACCGAGCCGTCCGCTATCCTCATCTGGCTGGACTGTATGCCCACTATCAGTTTAGTACCTGGATTTCTGTTCCGCTCATGGTAGAAGGGCACGCCGTTGGCGGCATATCGTTAGGGTTCACTGAGCCGCAGTTGTTGGATGAAGCGCAGCAATCGTTTATTTTGTCGCTTGCTCAACAATGTGCCCAAGCGATCGCCCGTGCCCATCTTTATGAAGCTGAACGAATTGCCCGAAATGATGCGGTTCGTGAAGCTGCCCGCAGCGCCAAAGCCAACCGGGTTAAGGATGAGTTTTTAGCGGTGTTGTCCCATGAGTTGCGAACGCCCCTGAATCCGATTTTAGGGTGGGCGGGTCTGCTTCGTAGCGGCAAATTAGATGCAGCCAAAACCACTCATGCCCTAGAAACGATCGAGCGCAACGCCAAACTGCAAACTCAACTGATTGAAGATTTGTTGGATGTTTCTCGGATTTTGCAAGGCAAGCTCCAGTTAAACATTGCGCCTGTGAATTTAGTGTTCACTGTTCAATCAGCGCTGGAAACCGTGCAATTAGCCGCGCAGTCAAAGGGAATTGAACTTAGAACGGAGGTAGACGATCGCAGGGATGCGACAGAAAATTCCTCTGATGCGGTTTACCCTTCACGGCTGATGGTTTTAGGAGATTCGGTTCGGCTCCAGCAAATTATTTGGAATTTACTCACCAACGCGATTAAGTTCTCTGAGGCTAACGATCGGGTCACTGTTCGGCTAAGTTCTGGCGATCGCTATGCCCAGATTCAAGTGATCGATACGGGCAAAGGCATTCATCCAGATTTTTTGCCCCATGTGTTTGAATATTTTCGGCAAGCCGATTCAACTAGCACTCGAAAGTTTGGCGGGTTGGGGTTGGGGCTGGCGATCGTTCGTCATCTTGTGGAACAACAGGGTGGCACAGTGCAAGCAGCTAGTTTAGGGGAAGGCAAAGGAGCAACTTTTACCGTCCAACTGCCGCTGTCGGAAAGTGAGATATTGACCAAACATGCAGACCAGCGCCCTGCTCCATTGCCTTCCCCCCGTTTGCTGGATGGAGTCCGAGTCTTGGTGGTGGATGATGACGCGGATGCTCGTGATCTCGTGGCTTTTATCCTGGAAGAAGCAGGGGCGATCGCGATTATTGTCGATTCTGCGATCGCGGCTCTAGAGTGCTTTGCTGAAGTAAACCCAGATCTGCTAATTAGCGATATTGGAATGCCTAGAAAAGATGGCAATAGATTAATTCAAGAGATTCGCACCTTGCCAGCGGCTCAAGGGGGACAGATTCCCGCGATCGCCCTCACTGCCTACGCTGGAGAAGTGGATCAGCAGCAAGCGCTTACGTCCGGATTTCAAATCCACATGACTAAGCCTCTAAATACGGAAGAATTGGTGCAAGCGATCGCGCAGCTCGTTAAACCTTCTAGACAGCCGGAGCAATAAGGCAGGCGATCGGGAAGAGTAAGTATTCTAGAAAAAATAGCTTCCAGATGAACTGGTAAAAGTGGCTGATGGAAAATTTGTCACTCAAATCAACCTGAAAACTGCGGAACCACAGAATCCCCAGCAATGCCAAATGAGTTGAAATCAAAAAGGGACTATTGATACCCGGAAGTTGAGCGAAACCTACCAAAATCATGCCGACATAGCTGGCAGTAATCACCCAACGCGCCAAGTCAAAAACTTTTTGCTGTCCGAGTGTGAGGGTGAACGTGCGGATGTTGTATTGGCGATCGCCGTCCATATCGGGCACATCTTTGAAAATGGCGATCGCGAAGGTAAACACCACAACGAAGGCGGTTAGTGCCCAAACGGAAGGGGGAATGGCAAATGGCGAGTTACGAATGGCGAATGGCGAATTTAGAACGGGGGAGGGGGAAGAGGGAAGTAAGGAGTTGAAGTGGAGGAAGAGTCCTAGGTTTACAACAATGCCGCGCACGGTGAGGATGCAGAGGGATGCCCAAAACGGGAAACGCTTCAGTCGAATGGGCGGCAGGGAATAGGCGGTGCCGATCAGGAGGCTAGTGCCGACCATTGCTAGCAGGTAGGGGCTTTGTAGGGCAGCGATCGCGATCGCTAAAATCCCCATGGTTACCACAATCGCAATGCCCTGCTGCCGGGAAAATTCACCTGAGGCTAGCGGTAAGTCTGGTTTATTGATGCGATCGATGTCTATATCTTCAAGCTGGTTGAGTCCAACAATATAAACGTTGCCGCAGAGACAGGCGAGGAGGGCAAAGGAAAAAGGAAAAAGGAAAAAGGAAAAAGGAAAAAGAGAATGATTGCTGTCGGCGATCGCGATCAGATAGAGTGCCAACACACTCAAGCTGGTGCCGATGATGGTATGGGGGCGCGAAAATTTCCAAAAGGCTTTTAACCAGGCGATCGGCTGTTTGGCAAACCTGAGCGGTACGCCGGATTCTATCTCTAATTTCATACTTTTCCTCACGACCCAGACTCACTCCTCACGCTCACTCGTCACATAACCCTATGCGATCGCTTATTTTTTATTCGCCACTCGCCCCTCGTCATTCGGCACTCTTTACTTCTCTCCATACAACAGCCCAAACCGAATCAAGCCCCGCTGATAGCCCCGCTGCATTAAACCGAGGGAAAGCGCGGCTTGGATCGTGCCCCAACCGGAAAACAGCAGCCCAAAAATAGAGGCAGGCGTGATGGCAGAATCGATGACTACATCCCAAAATGGGGCGACGGCGGTAGACCAGTCTGCGGTGCGAATGGCTTGGAAGGAGAGCGATCGCGCCATTGCTTCATACTCTGGCAGCGAAACGACGTAAGGTAAACAGTAAACCCGATAGATGTCTTCTAAATGTTTTTGCTCATCGGCGGTTAGCGGTTGCGAGTCGGTTGGGCGGTGGCACCAGGTCACAAACAAAAACTTGCCTCCCGGCTTCAGCACTCGATGACATTCTTGCAAGAACTTTTCTTTGGTGGGCATATGTTCGCCACTTTCCAATGACCAAATGAAATCGAACGAGTGATCAGCAAAAGGCATATTCAATGCGTCGGCAACTTGAAATTGAGCCGATGGAGACGCGGCAGCAGTCGGGGCGAGTCCTGCATTTTGTGCCCGTTGGGTTGCTCGGTTTGCCTGCACGGGACTGAGCGTAATACCCGTGGCGATCGCCTGAAATTTTTCGGCAAGGTAAAGCGTACTGCCACCAATGCCGCAGCCCACATCCAAAATATAGTCTGCCTGTCGAATGTCTGCCCAGTTTAGCAGTTCTTCAATTAAATCAATTTGGGCTTGGCGACGCTCTTTTTTTTGTGTGCCGTCTGCTCCATAGTATCCATGGTGCATATGCTCTCCCCAGGTTTGTTCCCACAGCCCGGAGGAGGCATCATAAAACTGTTGAATGCGTTGATTGAGCGTTGAAGTCATAGCGCTAAAATCATAGAAAAAGGGCGATCGCCCAACTAGGGCACTGTTGAATTTTAAACAACACCCTACACCCTACACCCTATTCACGGCTTACTTTATAACTTCCAGGTGACATTTCCTTTTTCATCGTCAACCCTTACAGTAATCGGCTTCGTCGTGCCTTTTTGATCCGTCACCTGACAGGCAAACGTATCACCGGGCTTAACGACTCGAAGTTTGCCGCCGCAGTTGGTTTTCACTTCAATCTGAAACTGAGCTTTAATCCCTTTTTGAATCGTTTGCTCCAGTTTAGGCAACACCAGTAAGCCCTTGGTACTCCATTGCAGTTCGCTTTTTTGGGCAGGGCTAGGAAGTTGGGGCTGGGGAGGAGGGGCGATTCGTGAAACGTTAGCGAAGCTTTCCACAGGACTCCCTTCGGGAATCGCGGGCGTTGCTGGAGCGCCAACCGGGGCAGTTGAGGCTAAGGGTGTTCCTTTAGGACGAAGGGCGACCCAAAAGGTTTGATTGGCTGCCATCGCCTGACAGTCGAACGGTTTGCCATCCTCTGGGTTAGCGGTAATAGGGCAGGTGACGGACTGAACTGGAATCCCCGATTTTTTGGCAACCTCTGCTTTTAGCCGATATTCCAACGCTTTGGTGGCAGCAGGTTTTTGAGCGATCGCCGCTGCACTTGGTACAACCAATGGACTCGCTGCCCCGGTCGATGAAGGAGATCCGGTTGGTATAGCAATGGGCGATCGCGGCTCAGCGCATCCCACTACCCCCGCCAGTAAAAGTCCAGCTATGCCCAATTGAACCATCCACAAAGAATTCATAGGTAACTCGGTCAATCTCTAATCCATTTACTGGAACAACATTTAATGATCACTAAAATCACAAAACTACCCTAGCGTATGGCATACCTTGTCAGCGAAATTTGTCCAAACAATATGAAAAATGGAAAATGCAAAATTAAAGGTGCAAAGATAAAATACTTTGAATAATTGCGTAATTAATTCATGACGGTTTCTCGCACTATTTGTTTAGGTTTTCTCGCTGTGATTGGGGCAGGAACGCTCCTCCTCAGCCTGCCCTTTTCCATAACCAGTGATGTTTGGGATTGGAACACCGTTCTGGTCGCGCTGTTTACGGCAACCTCGGCAGTGTGTGTCACCGGACATATCATCGTCGATACGGGCACTTATTTTTCCACCCTAGGGCAGTTTTTTATCCTAACGCTGATTCAGATTGGCGGCTTGGGCTACATGACCGCCACTACTTTTTTGCTGTTGTTGCTAGGGCGACGGATTGGACTGCGGAATAAAGTTGCCGTTCAGCAAGCCCTCGATCGCACCGAAATTCACGGAGCCAGTCAACTCATTCGCTCCATCATCGCCACCACGCTATTATTTGAACTAACAGGTGCCTTTCTAATGCTGTTCGTGTTTGTGCCTCAATATGGCTTAGATAAGGGCTTGTGGCTGTCCATTTTTCATAGCGTTAGCGCCTGGAATAATGCTGGGTTTAGTGTTTTTTCAGATAATCTCACGGGCTATCAAGCCTCCCCGTTGATTAATCTTGTGATTCCAGGGCTAATTATTTTTGGCGGGATTGGTTACGAAGCGATTTTTGAAATGTATCTTTGGCTACGAGGACGCTTGACCCGACAGCGAAAAAGAATGATCTTTTCGCTCAATTTCAAAGTGGCGGTCAGTACCACGTTGATGTTGTTAATATTGGGGGCGATCGCCTTCTTCTTAGTGGAAAGCCAAAATCCCAAAACATTGGGCGTAATGGATCTGCCCACCCGGTTGATGACCGCCTGGTTTCAATCAACCACCTCCCGAACCGCAGGCTTTAACACGATCGACGTGGGCAAAATGACCACCGCAGGGCTGTTTATTACCATTGCGCTGATGTTTATTGGCGGTAGTCCCGGCGGCACGGCAGGCGGCATCAAAACCACAACCCTACGCATTCTGACCAGTTGCACCAAGGCAGTGCTGCAAGGTAAAGAAGAGGCGCAGCTTTATGATCGCCAAATTCCAATGACGCTGGTATTAAAAGCCGTTGGGGTCACCGTCGGCTCAGTTGCCGCCGTCATTATGATCACCATTTTGATTTCTCTGTCAGACCCAGAATATAATTTCATCCAAATTTTGTTTGAAGTCGTATCCGCCTTTGCCACAGTCGGCTTATCCACTGGCATCACCGTGGATGCTGGCTTTTCGGTGTTTGCCAAGCTGATGCTTGTGGTGATGATGTATATCGGACGGGTAGGAGTATTGCTGTTAATGGCGGCACTGTTGGGCGATCCAAAACCGAGCTTTGTCCGTTATCCCGAAGAGACGCTGTTGGTCGGATAAAAAGTCGGCGGAGGTGGAAAGTTTTGAGTTTTGTTCGCGAAGCGTCTCCGAAGGAGATATTTTGAGTTCGCCAATCGCCTTTCCTCAGAGTTCAAAGTTTATTTGCTCCAGCATTCTGTTAAGTTAGATAACGGTAATACTACTCATATTCAGCGATATTCAGTCTTTAAATTAAAGGAGACGGTACAAA
This sequence comes from Sivoneniella epilithica UHCC 1019, assembly GCF_040830845.1. Lineage (NCBI taxonomy): Bacteria > Bacillati > Cyanobacteriota > Cyanophyceae > Leptolyngbyales > Leptolyngbyaceae > Sivoneniella > Sivoneniella epilithica. Next base: position 99,081 of record NZ_JBFPDP010000011.1, on the reverse strand, counting down.
TTCCAAAATGTGAGGGGTTTCGTACCGATATAAGCAGTGGTCAACCTATCATCCTTAAGTTTTTTCCATAGTCTGCGGCTCGATTCGGGTCGGAACAAGCAGTTTGCAGTGATCGGATTGGGGCGATTTGGTCGAGCGGTTGCTTCTACTTTGAGTAGGCAAGGCTACGATGTTTTGTGTGTCGATTCGGATGAAGAACGAGTGGCTCAGGTGTTGTCTGACAATATTGCCACTCACGCTCGGCAACTTGACTCGACCCAACCCGCAGCCCTAAGAGAGGCGGGAGTGTTTGAGCAGGACACGGTAATTGTGGCGATCGGTAACTATGTCCAAGAAAGTATTATTACGACCCTCAATGTTAAAGAAGGCGGTGTGCCTCATGTGGTCGCTAAAGCGTCTTCAGAAGTGCATATGAAGCTTTTGAAAAAAGTGGGTGCAGACCATGTCGTTTTCCCAGAACACGAATGTGGCTGTGCGTTGGCGCAGTCTTTAACGCGCCCCGGCATTTTGGATCGGTTTGAGCTTGACCCAGATAACAGCATCGTGGAAGTGCTAATACCCGATCAATTTAATGGCAAAAGCATTGCGGATTTGCAACTGCGAAATTCCTATGGTTTGAATCTGCTGGCTGTCAGTCGCGACGGCAAGTTTGAAATCAATCCCGATCCCAGTGCGAGACTGCAAAAAGGTAGCGCCATGGTGGTGATTGGCTCGAACCAAGATATTAATCGCTTGCCGATTTAGCGGTTTGATTCATCACGGCAAATAGGGCGCAATAGTCCGCTTCAGCAAACCCTCGATTGATTGCTTCTAGCAAAATTTGGTTGACTGCTGCTGGCAGGTGAATATCTAAGCCCAGTGGCTCTGCTTCTGCCTGAAATAGCTTCATATCTTTTGCGAGATGCTTTGTCGGAAAATTGGGATTGGCGTAGTTTTGATCCCGCATTCGCTGCAATTTTTTGTCGAAGGTGGGCGCATATAAAGCACTACCCCGCAAAATTTCCATAAATTGTTTTACATCTACGCCCTCTTTCTGAATGAAGCTGAGGCTGGTGGCAAAGGCGGCGGTGAGGGAGCCAATCAGTTGATTCAACGCGAGTTTGAGCGCGGAGGCAGTGCCCACATCTCCGATTAAACGCACCGTTGATCCAAAGTGGCTGAGAATTGGCTGGTAGGTTTCAAATTGCTTGGACGTGCTGCCGACCATAACAATTAGTTTGCCTACTTTGGCTTCAGGAATGCTGCCTAAAACGGGCGCTTCTAGATACTCGCCGCCTGCTGCAACCACTTTTTCGCCGATCGCACGGCTTTCACTAGGGGCGATTGTACTCATTTGGATCACCGTTTTGCCAATCAAATAAGCCCGATTGGTTTCAGACAGGAGCATTTCTTGAACCGCAGCGGCATTGGTCAACATCAGAATAATGCAGTCGCAATCGTGGATTAAAGTGGTCGGAGTAGGGGCGATCGCGGCTCCCTTCTCTTTCAACTCTTCTAGTTTGCCGGGTGTCCGATTATAAACCGTCAACGGCAATCCCGCCTCCAAAAGGCGCTGTGCCATGGGCAGACCCATTAACCCAATGCCAATAAAGCCAATTTGCATCTATTTTTTCTCCCCGTCTTCATCGGTTAACCAAAAATCTTCCGTCAAGATCGCATCTAAATCTCGGCTAAACTCCCATTCATCGGGAAGTTGCACCGTTGGATAATCTTGCTTAACTCGCTTGAGGGCGTGTCGCCACGAGTCCTCAAATACTTCTACAAAGTAGTTCTTTAAGCTAGGAGATTGTTCTATCAAAAGCTCTATCTCTCGCCGCTGATCTGCGATCGCATTTTGCCAACCGCAATAATCATTTGGGCTTTGAACGTACAGGCGCTTCAGTAGATGAGCTAACAATAGATGAGCTAACAATACGCCTAATCGACTTTTCAATTCTCTTTTGTCTCTCAGTCCCAAGCTTTCAATCTCCTCAATCAGCGCCTCAAAATCTAGTCCCTCAATGTCCCGATCTTTCAGCTTGGCAACCGTATCCTCACACCAAACAACAAAATCTTGGTGATATTTAGAGGGAGATTTGAGTTGGGTGGTTTCAGTCATTGGGTTTTCCCAAATTTGGTTCTTTCAACGCTAGCATAGGCGCGTTTTAGCGTGGGCGATCGCCTTTTGTCTTTCGAGAGAATCGCTCCATTGCTCCAATTACGGCAGCAGAATCAAGAACGCAACTCTCGTAATCAAACGCGATCGCGTCTTTTTCAGGTGATTATTCTGCCAACCGCCTAAACTAGATCCAGCAGAGTATGAGCAATGTGGTTTATGGCTGAACAAGCAGGCAAAGTTTATCTAGTTGGGTCAGGTCCGGGAGATGCCGATTACCTGACCACACAAGCGCAAACCTTACTTGCCACGGCTGAGGTGCTTGTTTATGACGCATTAGTAGACGGCGATCTGCTCAACCTCGTGCCCGAAACCTGCCTGAAGCTGAATGTGGGCAAGCGCGGTGGACAGCCCAGTATGGCGCAGCCCGAAATTAATCGCTTGTTGGTGCAGCACTGCGATCGCGGCAAACAAGTAGTGCGGCTCAAAAGTGGTGACCCATTTGTGTTTGGTCGAGCGCAAGCAGAAATCGAAGCATTGGTGGCTGCGCGATGTGACTATGAAGTGATACCGGGCTTGTCTTCGGCGCTGGTGGCTCCGCTGTTGGCGGGTATTCCTCTGACCGATCCTGAATTGAGCAGTTCGTTTACCGTTTGCACTGCCCACAACCCCGATGCGTTGAATTGGGTTTCTTTGGCAAAACTAGAAACGCTGGTAATTTTAATGGGCGGGCGAACTCTACCCGAAATTGTCCGGCGACTGCGAGGACATGGCAAATCGCCCAAAACCCCGATCGCGGTAATTCGGTGGGCAGGTCGGGCGGAACAACAGATTTGGGAAGGCACGTTGGGCAATATTTTGGTGGAGACCGCCAATCAGTCATTGGCTCCCTGCGTGATTGTGATTGGCGAAGTGGTGAAACTGCGATCGCTGCTCCAGCCAAAAGTGGTTCGTAATCTTGTTGCTGAGCCAGCGTATGAGCAACCGCAAAGACGAACGCGGGAATCTCGGATACCTGCTGAACCAACTATTCGCCAACCAGAGCGCGATTCGTTCCACGTTCGCGAAGCGTCTCCGAAGGAGAATCCCAAAGGGAATCGCAGTCCCGCCGCCAGATTGGAACCACTCGGCGATCGTCAGCCATCTTATCAAGAGCTATCGGTAGAGGATGATGAGCCGATCATGCCACCTGTTTCCACAGAACCATTGCCTCTAACCAACAAAACCGTATTGGTGACTCGCGCTGTTAGTCAGTCTAGTCAGTTTACTCAACTGCTGGAAGCGCAAGGCGCGACTGTAATTGAGATGCCAACCTTAGAAATTGGAGCGCCCTCTAGCTGGCGAGAGTTGGATCAGGCGATCGCCCGACTAGACGAATTTGACTGGCTGATTTTGACCTCTACTAATGGCGTGGATGCCTTTTTCAAACGCCTCAAAACTCAAACAGGTGACGATTCGCTCTCTTGCAACATTAAAATTGCGGTGGTAGGCGAAAAAACAGCACAGCGATTACAGAAACTGGGCATTCCCGCCGATTTTATTCCCCCTCAATTTGTTGCCGATTCTCTGGCTGTCAACTTTCCTGAACCGTTAAGCGGACTCCGAATTTTGTTTCCTCGCGTTGAAAGTGGCGGTCGCGAACTGCTGGTAAAGGAATTTGCGAACCAAGGTGCCAAAGTGCGAGAAGTTGCCGCTTATGAGTCGCGTTGTCCAGCAGCGATCGCGCCCCAAGCCTTGCAAGCATTGCGATCGCGCTCCGTGGATGTGATCACCTTTGCCAGTTCCAAAACGGTGCAGCATTTTGGTCAACTCTTGCAACAAGCCGACGAAAATTGGCAATCTTATCTAGAGAATGTCTGCCTCGCGTCGATTGGACCCCAAACCAGCGAAAGCTGTCAGAGTTTACTAGGACGAGTGGATGTCGAAGCTGCCGAGTTTACGTTGGATGGGTTAACAGCGGCGATCGTTGAATGGGCAACGCCGAAGGAAGAAGAATCCGCGATCGCTGAACCCGCGCCCCAGTTTGAAGCTCAGCAGCCTGAAAACACTTTGGAATCTGAAGAATCTGAGCCTATCCAGATTGTTGAAACTTTGGAAACTGTAGAATTGCCCCAAGTTGTTGAAAATATCCAAGCAAATAGTCCGACCGAAGATAGTCCAACCGAAGCTCATCCAACTGAAAAGAGTCTGATTGAGGATACCCAGACTGACGAAACTCAACCCGAAGCGATCGCGGTAGAAGAGTCCCTACCTGAACCTATCCGCCCGAAATCCATAGCGTTACCCGACCAAGAGCCATTGACACCCGCGATCGCGCCCCAGGGTGCAGAACCCCAAAAATCAAGCAGCAGAGAGACACTGCCGGAACCACGAATACCCAAAGCGCCCGATCCAGAAATTTTACAGCCAGAGATATTAGACATTAGAAAACCCAATCAACGGAAAATTGGAACTCAAAGGACTGCCAGACCAGAAGTTACAAATCTTGAAATTAAAGATGCAGAGGTCATCGCAGTCGATCAGTCATCTATTAAAAATCTAAAAATACCTCCTGCTCCCTCCAATCCTCAGTTTCAGGATGACGAATGATATCAGTTTTCATCCCACGGACTGTTTTTCTATAGCGTTATTGCCAATTTTCTAAAAAGGCTAGACAGAACCCAAAAATGATGGTACAAGTGTATCAAAGTACTACAACTCTGTCTCAGATCATGGAAACCCTTACCCCAGCGCAACAAGAGCTATACGATTGGCTGATAGAATACATCCGCGAAAACCAGTATCCGCCCTCAATTCGTCAAATGATGAAGGCGATGGAGTTAAAGTCTCCAGCCCCCGTTCAAAGCCGTTTAGAGCATTTAAGAACGAAAGGTTATATTGAATGGACAGAAGGTAAAGCGCGGACTATTCGAGCTACAAGTGAAGTGTCGCGAGGGGTGCCGATTCGTGGCATGATCGCCGCTGGTAGCCTAGTTGATGCATTTCCTGATGCTGACGTTGAGTATCTAGATTTGGCGGGTATTTCACTGAAGCCGACCTACTTCGCTCTGAGAGTTCGGGGAGATAGCATGGTGGATGCCATGATTGACAGTGGTGATATTGTCATTCTTAAGCCTGTTTCTGACCCAAAAGCCCTGAAAAATGGCACGATTGTGGCGGCTAGGGTTCAGGATCAAACTACTCTAAAGTATTTTCACCGTCGAGGTAGCAAAGTGACCTTGCAACCTGCAAACAAAAACTATGAGTCAATTGAGGTTCCTGCTTCTCAAGTGGATGTTCAGGGCGCTCTAGCGCATGTCTGGCGTGATTACAACTAGAAATTTGCCTAAGAATCTGCAAGATTACCTCCAAGCAGATGAGATAATCGATTGGCATTATCCCGATATTTTGGATCTGGCAAAGCAACTAGCGTCTGGGCAAAAAAACGCGATCGCCCAGCGTTGCTTTGAATGGGTGCGCGATCGCATTTCTCATAGTTTTGACTATCAGTTGAATCCGGTTACCTGCAAGGCATCAGATGTACTGCGTTATGGAACAGGCTACTGTTTTGCAAAAAGCCATTTGCTAGCAGCTTTGCTGAGGGCAAACGGCATTCCAACAGGATTTTGCTATCAGCGCTTAAGTATTGATGACAAAGGTGCGCCCTACAGTTTGCATGGATTCAACGCTATTTATCTAGACGAGATGGGTTGGTATCGAGTTGATCCGAGAGGCAATCGCGCGGGTATTGATGCTCAGTTTATGCCGCCGATCGAACAGCTTGCTTACGCCATTCAGTTTTCTGAAGAGGCAGACTTTTCAACTATTTTTCCTAAACCTTTTGCAGAGGTCGTAAAAGCTCTACAAAGGCATACCACTTGGGATGAGATGCTTTGCAATTTGCCGGATATTTCACTAGAAACTGCCGAAAAGCAGGGTTTCTTCCAGCATCATGAGTTGTGATAGTTAGCGCAACCTGATGTGCAACTAATTTACCCTCATCTGAGCGTTGGGGACAAATCCGCTAAACAGTGCTGCTCAACCTCAGAAAAAACCATGGATGCAGGGTAAATTTCATCTTGGCGATCAGCATTTGATTGACTTCCTGCTCTCAGACGGCAAGTTCTCTCCTGTCAGTTACTCCTCTTAGAGTTTGAATTTGGAATTGCTGTGTGTATACACGGTAGCCCAGCAGGAGAGGGGTTTGGGGTGAGGGGAATTGGGAAAGTCGCGCATTGCGTAATATTTCGCGCATTGCGTAATTTTTAAAGAAATAACCTTTGACTTTTCCGGCATTGCTGAATGCAGACATGATTTTCATTTGTAGGGGTAGCGCCTTGTGGCTACCCTGGCTGGGGTCAGGGCAGCCACAAGGGATTGCCCCTACGAATTTCATATCTAGATTCAGCAACGCCACTTTTCCTTTGCTTCTCACCTTTTCTTATTATCGAATTGTCATCAGAACTTGACTGATTTATTGGATTGCGCCTGAATGAGAATGAATCGGCTATTGTAAAAGCTAAGAATAAAAAACTTTGGACAGAGGCATCTGTTAATCAACCAGTTGTGTCGGTTCAAAATTCAACTGCGTTTTGTAGCCTTTTAAAAATAAGGATTAGTTCCAGTGAGTCTAGAAGCATTACTCCAAGTCGCGTCTCCTTTCGTTGAATCTCTGTCGGCTGTTGCTAGCCCATTTACCTCAGCAGAATTTGACGAGTATGTAATGAAAACCTATGCTCGTTACCCGATTACGTTAGAACGTGGAGCCGGGTGTCGAGTTTGGGATGCAGATGGACGAGAATACTTGGATTTTGTCGCTGGAATTGCAACTTGTACTTTAGGGCACGCTCACCCAGCCATGGTGGAAGCGGTGACGAAACAGATTCAAACGTTGCACCATGTCTCGAACCTATATTACACGGCGGCTCAGGGTGAGTTGGCAAAGTGGCTAGTCAAAAATTCTTGTGCCGATCGCGCTTTTTTCTGCAATTCCGGGGCGGAGGCAAATGAAGGCGCAATCAAGCTAGCGCGGAAGTATGCCCATACCGTTCGAGGGATTACTAATCCGGTGATTATCACGGCTCACGCTAGTTTCCACGGTCGCACGTTGGCAACCATCACCGCAACGGGGCAACCCAAGTATCAACAAGGCTTTAGCCCACTCGTTCCAGGGTTTGAGTATGTCCCTTATAACGATATTGCTGCCTTGGAGCAGGCGATCGCTGCCTTGGATCAAGACAAACCGCGAGTGGCAGCAATTTTGCTAGAAGCGCTTCAGGGTGAAGGGGGCGTACGTCCGGGCGATCGCGCTTACTTCCAGCGGATTCGCGAGATTTGCAACGAGCGCGGCATTCTCCTAATCTGTGATGAAGTCCAGGTCGGCATGGGACGTTCTGGTAAGCTCTGGGGCTTTGAAAACTTAGGAATTGAGCCAGATATTTTCACTTCAGCAAAAGGGTTGGGTGGCGGCATTCCCATTGGGGCGATGCTTTGTAAGGAATCTTGCAATATTTTCCAGCCGGGTGATCATGCCAGCACGTTTGGCGGTAATCCCTTTGCCTGTGCGGTGGCATTAGCAGTCTGCCACACTTTGGAAGCCGATCATTTGCTGCAAAATGCTCAAGAGCGAGGAGAACAATTGCGAACGGGCTTACAGGCGATCGCCCAGCGCTATCCTGAAAAAGTAGCAGACGTGCGCGGTTGGGGGCTAATCAACGGGCTAGAGATTCAAGCCGAGATAGATTTAACGTCTGCTCAAGTGGTGCAATCTGGCATTAATCAGGGCGTATTAATGGTTCCTGCGGGTCCGAAAGTGGTTCGCTTTGTGCCACCTTTGATCGTCACTGCGTCTGAAGTTGATCACGCTCTTCACGCCGTAGATCAAGCGTTTGCCACGTTGTAGTCTCTGAATCAAATGTTTTGGCTTAGCAGGTAGTACTTTAAAAAGCTGCTTAGCCAAGGACATTAGATTAAGGTGACTAAAGATTTGAGCGATTCATGAAAACAGGGACGATGATAGGAGAGCTATATTTTTTCTGCTATGGCTTCCCCTCGCGATCGCCAATTTATCCTTGAGTTAGTCATTCGATCTGCCCATCCCGCTTTACTAGAAGGATTGGATAACTGGCTGCAACTTGGCTTAATTACAGACGAGTTGGTTCGACAATTGTGTGCAGAACAACTGGTTTGCCCAGTTTCCCAGGTTTCAGTTGTGGCAGTACAACCGGAATCCTCTCCAGCAGTAGATGCTGGGGAGTTGCAACCTATGGAAGCGATCGGCGATTTTCTTCCGGTGGGTGCAGTGCCGCAATCAGAATCGCGCCCGACAAGACCAGATTCTAGCCGCGATCGCGCCAATCCTGTTCGCACCAATCCTGTGACACCCGCAGCACCCTTACCTGTTCGCCCACCTACCATGGCTGCTCGACTGTTGCAGTCTTTCATGGCAGAACTGAGCGTTTTGTGGCTGCTGTTCTTGGGCGTGTTTTTGGTGGTGGTGTCGTCGGGAGTGCTGGCAGCAACCCAATGGCGCAATTTTTCAGCCGTGGGGCAATACAGCATTTTATTGGGTTACACACTAGTTTTTTGGGGAGTGGGCTGGTGGACAGGGAAACAGGCAGCTTTGCAGTTGACCAGTCGCATGTTGAACCTTGCCACGCTGTTGATTATCCCGGTCAATTTTTGGATGATGGATGGGTTCCGGTTGGGGCAAAGCCCTGCTGGGCTGGGTATGGCAGCGATCGCATCTTTTCTGCTGACTGGCATCTTGATTTTGCTTTTGAAACCAGATCGGTCGCGGCTGATGTTGATCACCGCGATCGCCCTGAGTTGGCTGCATTGGGGCTGGGGGTTGCAAGGGGTGCCTTTGGGGGCGGTGTATGGGGGAACGGTTGGGGCAGCGGCGGCGTTAGTGGTGAATGACAGAGGGAGCAGGAGGCAAGGGGCAAGAGGCAGGGAAGAAGAGAGGGCAATCTCGCCAGGGAATACTCAGCTAGCCATCGCTCCTTTTTCGCTCAGTACGATCGCGGTGGCGGCGTTTGCGCTGATTTTGATTGGGCGAGCAGCACTCATGGCTCAGGTGCCAATTAGTCAACTGGGGTTGGCATTGGGAATCTGTGGCTGGGTGCTGTGTTGGTTGGCACGTCAAAAAGCAACCCGTGCTGATTGGGTCAGGGCTGGAGCAGGGCTGCTGCTGCTGGGGTGGTTGGTGGCAGTGATGGAAATGCCATGGCAAGCGATCGCCGTTAGTGGTTTGGCGCTATGGCTACTGGGCGATCGCCTGCATCGGCTCGGCTCACCAATTGCTTTAGTCACTGGCTTTTTGGTGGGATTGCAAGTCTGTTGGTTAGGATGGCGAGTGGTTCCTGTTGCTGTCCAGACTAGCATTCTGGAATTTTTCACCCGATTTGCCGGAACAGAGGGTACGCCGTTTGCTTTTCTGGGGCTGGGCTTGTTTCCCTATGTCCTGCTCACGGTTGGGTTAGCCTTTCGCCTGAAACAGTGGCAGCGCCCTGAACTAGCCCGATATGCTGAATTTTTGGCGTTGGGGTTGGGCAGTGCATTAACCGTGATTAGTTTAAATAATGCCTGGGTGCGATCGCTCAACTTGCTGCTGTCAGCCATCACGCTAATCATCATCACAACTAAGCGAGTTCAGCCCTCACCACCATTGATTTACCTGACTCACGGCATTACTTTAGCCGCGATCGCCTCTGGAATTGATTGGGCGTTTCCGACCCTTTCTGCCACGGTTTGGGCAGGCATAGTGTTGATTGGCATGGTCGCTGAATGGAGTATTAGCGTGGGTTGGATTGGCGATTGGAGTCATCATAGCGATCGCAGCAACCAAAGCGACCCTGCACCCGAAAGCACTCTTCAATATGCCGAATTCCTCACTCCGCGTTCATCCTGGCAAGTGAGCGCTTGGTATTTTGGACTCGTTTTAGCCGCTTCCAGCTATGTACTCTTGAGTTTCAATCTGGTGCAAGAGCAAGCGCTGAACTGGGGTGGAATGTGGCTGACGGTGCCGCTAATGTTGACCCTATTGGGCAATCAACGGCGGTTTTCCTATGGGTATACCGCCAGTTGGTTCAGCAGCATTACACTTCTGCTGGTGCAGCCGCTCATGTTCACGACGATCGCCGGACGATTGATCGGTTTAGGACTTGCAACTGGGCTGATGCTGCTCAATACTCGCCAAGTGCGCCATTTAGTGGCAGCCGTGTTAACCGTTGGTTTTGGGCTAGGATTTTTGCTCATCGCCGCTTGGGAGATTTTTACCAATAATCGTACCTTTGACTTTGCAACTGTTGTTTGGGCGATCGCGGTGTTGCTGCTCTGGCTGCTGCAAAGCAGACTACTCCAGCCTCCAGCCAATCGCCTCAAACATCTCTATCAACAAGCCGCCGATGGCTGGGCAACAGGACTGACGCTGTTGACGTTGGTAGTGCTAACCCTGAGCCAGGTGATTGTTTACTTCCAATTTGATAAACCTACTGCAAACAACACGATCGCCTCCACCATTTTGATGATCGCGATCGGCTTGCGGCTGTGGCAAGGAGTCAGCAACCTCGGCTTCTACGCGATCGCGTGGAGCGTAGAACTTCTACTCATCAGCAGTATTGCCCTCACAGGACGATCCCTAGACACATTAGGAATTGCCAACCTTGCCCTTGGATTAGCCACTCAGCTAGGCGGCGACTGGATGATCAGCAGGCGAATGGCGAATGGCGAACTCCAAACTCCGAACTCCGAACTCCGAACTCTGAACTCAGTTCCGTCCTCTTTTCATGTTATTCCCATTCTCTACGCGCTTTTGGGAGTCATCATTCAACACCGCGCATTCACCGCTACTACGGGCTGGTATACCTTTGCAGCGGCGCTTGTGGGACTTGGGGTTGGTCGTCGTCAGGTGGAATTGCGATCGCTGACGTTGCTGTCCTTGGGTGGCGTTTCCATTGCTGCCTATCAACTGTTGCTCTATCAACTGTTGCAGGCGACAGGAGGCAGTTCGGGAGATGGCATCACGCTATTGGCAGGATTAGCCCTAGGACTTGCGATCGCCTACTATGCGCTCCAACGCTGGCTCATTTCCTATTTGCAAGTTCCGCAATGGCTATGGCAAGCGATCGCCCATGCCCACTGGGGTTTAGGCTCAATCTTGCTGATTACTGTTCTATTCTTCAGCTTGAACGCTTCTGGTGAATGGCTGTGGACAGCCGCGATCGCAACAGCCGCCGCCTATGCGCTGACAATGGGACGAAATAGGGGACAGGAAATAGGGAATAGGGGACAGGAAATAGGGAATAGGGAACAAGGATCAGAGGAAACTCAGAACCTAGAACTCAGAACTCAGAACTCAGAACTCAGAACTCAAAACTCTGAACTTGGCACTTTCCTTTGGATCTACGCCGGAATTGCTCAAGGTTTGATAGCTTTGACGTATTGGCTGCACCGCTGGCTGCCGGATGCAGTATTGATTGATTGGGCTGGGGCGATCGCGGCGGTTATTTCAGTCTTTCTCTACTTTGCACCGTGGCAGCGCTGGGGCTGGAATTGGCAATCGTGGCGACAAGCGGCGATCGTGCTTCCTGCGATCGCAATTTTGCTAACGGGGTGGGGCAGCACCATTCAAACCCTGCTAATTGTGGCGGCATTTTATGGCTGGCTATCCAGTGCCGAACGGCGAGTCAGTTTCAGCTACATCAGTGTGCTGCTGGCAGATTGGGCAATATTACGAATGCTGTCTGAACGGGGAGCTTTGGAACCGCTCTGGATTGCAGCAGTGATTGGAGCTTCTTTGTTGTATTGGGTGCAGGTTGAGCCAAGCTTGCGATCGCCCAACAATCGAGAAACGCGCCATTGGTTACGCTGTCTTGCCACAGGAATTATTAGCCTGACTGCGTTCTATCAAGCCCAGATCGGCATTGCGGGTGTACTGCCTCTGCTTGTCGGATTGGGCGCGATCGCGATCGATTTAGCCTTCATCTTTGCAGGAGTGCTGCTGAAAATTCGAGCGCTGCTATATGTCGGCACTGCCAGCTTTATATTGCAAGTGTTATGGCAAGTGTGGCGGTTTATTAGCGACTATTCCCTGGTGCTATGGGCGATCGGAATTGCCGTCGGATTACTGCTAATCTGGATTGCCGCTACCTTTGAAGCCCGTCGTAGCCAGGTTAACAGCCTGCTGCAACGCTGGATTGTTGAACTAGACGATTGGGAATAGCTTCAAGGATAGGCATTGCTGAATGCAAGTATGATTTTGACTGTAGAGGTAAGTCTTGTGCCTACCCTGGCTTAGATAGAGGGCAACCACAAGGGATCGCCCCTACAAATTCCATCCCCATGTGCCTACCCTGGCGTAGATAGAGGGCAACCACAAGGGATTGCCCCTACAAATTCCGGCACTGCTGAATGCAGACATGATTTTCATGGGTAGGGGTAGCGCCTTGTGCCTACCCTTGCTGGGATAAGGTCAACCACAAGGGATTGCCCCTACGAATTTCATATCTAGATTCAGCAACGCCCAAATTCCATCCCCAGATTCAGCAACGTCTAATTATCCTTAGGCATATCAGGACTCAAATTCAGGCTTTCAATTTAGTCTGTAAAGTTTTCTAAGAAAGCTAAGATAATAAGTCGGCTAATAGGCACTCTATGGACAGAGATTACTTGAAAAAGAATTAAGTAAACTTTTCAACTTGGTGATGAGGGTGTGTACTTACTTTTTAAGGACAAGTCAACAAATCCCTAGGACTTGGGCTTGTATCGCTGTAGGAGGAAAGGGTAAGACAACAACCGTCCGTTATTTCTTCTTTCTTAAGGATCTTTGTGTCCTGACTTATCTATCCGTTGCCATATCAGTTCATCAAAGTTCAGCGTAATTACACAAGGCGCTCAGTACAATCACACATTGTGTTTTCACCTTCACCCCTAGGACAGATTTTTATTTGCCAATTGACTTAAATTATTAGGCTATGGGTTGTTACAAGTTGTAATAGAGCAAAGTAATAGTGGAACTTCTGCAAAATCTATTCTCTCCCGATATTTATATGCCTCATGGTCACTGCTATCTCTGGCAAACTCCGCTAGTGGGACTGTATGTGGTCAGCGATGTCCTAATTGCGATCGCCTACTTTTCCATCCCCGCTATGCTGATCTACTTTGTCAGTAAGCGGAGCGACATCCCTTTTTCCAGAGTGTTTGCGTTGTTTGGCGCGTTTATCATTTTTTGCGGCGTTGGGCATCTACTGGATATTGTTACCTTGTGGTATCCCATCTACTGGATATCCGGCATCGAACGGGCATTTACCGCGCTCATTTCTGTCTATACAGCGCTGCAACTCATGGAACTACTGCCTCAGTTTCTCGCCTTAAAAACGCCGATTCAGCTAGAGACAGTGAATCAAGAATTAGAAAAGCAAATAGTTGAACGGCAGCGGACTGAAGCCGTGTTACGACAAATTATTACTGGAACCGCCTCTGTCACAGGAGAAGAGTTTTTTGCTGCCCTAGTGCGAAATCTAGCGGAGGCTTTAGGCGCAACATATGTGCTGGTATCGGAAGCAGTGGGGAATCCACCGGAGCGATTTCACACTCTAGCCTGTTGGTCAGATGATCATTTGGCAGAAAACATCGAATATAGCTTGCCCAATACTCCCTGCGGCTCAGTGGTTCAAGGAAAACAAATTTGCCAATTTTTAGACAATTTACAAGCTCAATTTCCTCACGCTGAAGCGTTAGTGCAAATGGAGGCGGTCAGTTATGTAGGCGTGCCCCTGTTAGATCAGGATCAAACGGCGCTTGGCACCTTGTGCATGTTGCATACGGAGCCATTGCCACCGGATGAAAACCGAATTGCCCTGATGCAGGTGTTTGCAGCACGGGCGGCGGCAGAATTGGGGAGAAAACGGGCAGAAGAGGCGAAAAGTCTGGCTTACGATCAGTTAGAAGGTCGAGTGGAGCAGCGCACCGCAGAATTGGTGCAGACCAATAAAGCGTTGGCAGCAGAAGTTGAGGAACGGACGATCGCAGAAGTCAAACTGCGGCACCTAGCCGAACGCGATCGCGCCACTATGAAGGTAATTCTGCGAATGCGCCAAAGCTTAAATTTGGATGCTATTTTCAGTGCGACTACCGCAGAGTTACGCCAAGCCCTTCAGTGCGATCGCACCTTAATTTATCGATTTGAACCCGACTGGAGCGGCACCGTAGTTGCAGAAGCCGTTGCAGAAGGTTGGAATAAAATCGTGCCTATAGATACGAGTGCCCCAGCCTCAACCAAAATTGCGGTTGATAAAGCCAATTGTGTGATCAAGCGCCTAGATGATGGCTCTGAGATTCTGATTCGTGATACCTATCTACAAGCCCAGGAAGGCGGACTTTATCGCAATAAATCGAATTATTGCTGCATTGAAGATGTCTACACCGCTGGGTTTAATGACTGCTATCTAGAACTATTGGCATTCCTACAAGCGCGTTCCTATATTACGGTGCCAATTTTTTGTGGCAATCAGCTTTGGGGCTTGTTAGCCAATTACCAAAACGCAAACCCTCGCCACTGGCAAGAATCCGAAATTCAAATTGCCGCCCAAATTGGCACTCAGTTAGGAGTTGCTGTTCAACAATCTGAGTTATTTAGCCAAACTCAACAGCAAGCAACCGAGCTTCAATTGGCAAAAGATCAGGCGGATGGAGCCAATCGCGCTAAAAGTGAGTTTTTGGCAAGCATGAGCCATGAACTGCGTACCCCGCTCAATGCTATTTTGGGGTTCACTCAGTTAATGGCGCGCGATCGCTCTTTGCTTTCGACCCATCAAGAATACGTCAGCATTATCAATCGCAGTGGTGGACATCTGCTCAAGTTGATCAACGATGTGCTTGAAATGTCTAAAATTGAAGCAGGACGCATTTTTCTAAATAACAACAGTTTTGACTTACACTCGCTGCTAGATAGTTTGGAAGAGATGTTCCGGCTCAGAGCAAAAGTAAAAGGACTGCAACTCATATTTGAGCGCTCAAAAACTTTGCCCCAACATGTGATTGCGGATGAAAATAAACTGCGCCAAGTTTTACTCAATTTGTTAAGCAATGCCGTTAAATTTACCAACCACGGCAGTATTACTGTGCGAACCAGTTTTATTGATCCAGAAAACTGTGTTGCGATCGCAGATACCCCGGTTCACTGTCCGTTGCTCCAGTTTGAAATTGAAGATACTGGAGCAGGCATTGCGGCGAATGAACTCAACAAACTCTTTAAACCTTTTGAGCAAACCAGTACAGGAATGAGTACGACTGAGGGCACCGGGTTAGGCTTGTCAATTAGCCAAAAATTCGTGCATCTTATGGGCGGAGAAATTACAGTTGTTAGCCAACCCGGTCAAGGCAGCACGTTTAGTTTTGATATGCAAATAAGCTCTGTTGAACTAGACTTGATTCCACCACGAACCCCCAGTCACCAGCCGATCAAGGGATTAGCCCCGAACCAACCCATCTATCGCATCCTCATTGCTGAAGATAACGTTACCAATCGGTTGCTGCTATCAAAACTATTAAATATAGAGGGCTTTGAGTTACGGGAAGCGGTGAACGGAGAGGAGGCGATCGCGATTTGGCGAGACTGGCAACCCAATTTAATTTTGATGGATCTGCGAATGCCAATCTTAGATGGCTTAGACGCAACCCGCTTGATTAAAGCCGATCCGCAGGGACAAAACACAGTGGTAATTGCGCTCACCGCCAGCGCCTTTGCCAATCAGCGCCAAACCTTTTTTGCCGTTGGCTGTGATGACTTCATCCGTAAACCCTTTGAACAGCAAGAACTGTTTGAAAAAATTGGTCATCATTTAGGGGTGCAATACTTGTATGAGGAGATCGTAGACGACCCACGCGCCCAGCCAGCCAACAGAGATCAGCCGCAGTTACCCAAAAGTAGCCTCCAAGCTGGACTCGCCCAGATGCCAGAAGCATGGCGAATGAAACTGAGGCGTTCAGCTTTGGAAGGAAATGATTCAGTGATTCCGAATCTTTTGGAGGAACTTCCGATTGAACAGATTGGACTAAAAAGGGCGATCGCGGAATTAGCTGGCAACTTTGATTTCGATCAAATACTGTCGCTGCTTCAAACTCCTGAAGCTGGGTTGAATGAGCAATCAAACCTCTCCTAGTCAAATATATATTCTGTGAACTATTAACACAGCCCTCACGGTCTTAAAAGTAAGCCATGAACTCTAACAAAAACTTAATTGAATCTCAGAGTTTTGATATTCTGATTGTTGACGACACCCCCGAAAACATTCGATTTCTATCCACCCTACTCATAGAACAAGGCTATCAAGTTCGGAAAGCCTTAACTGGAAAAATGGCATTGACTGCTGCTCAAGCCGCGACTCCTGATTTGATTCTGTTAGACATCAATATGCCTCATCTGAATGGCTATGAAACCTGTAAACTGCTTAAACAAAATGAAGAAACTGCTTCAGTTCCCGTTATTTTTCTCAGTGCCTTAAACGACGTAGTAGACAAAGTAAAAGCATTTCAGGTCGGAGGGGTTGACTTTATTTCAAAACCTTTTCAGTTTGAAGAAGTGTTGCTCCGAATTCAAACCCATTTACAAATTCGAGTGTTGCAATCTCAACTGCATCTCAAAAATACTCAACTTGAAAATGCCTTAGAGGGCTTAAAGCAGATGCAAACTCAACTGCTTCGCAAAGAAAAACTATCCGGTTTAGGACAATTGGTTGCTGGCGTTTGTCATGAAATTAATAATCCTGTTAGCTTTATTGCAGGCAATCTTAAACCTGCCCAGGACTCTATTCAAACATTGCTTAAATTAATTGATGTTTATCAAACCGAATATCCAGAACCTAGCCCAGTTATTCAAACATTGCTGGAAGAAGCGGAGCTAGATTTTTTAGTTTCTGATTTGCAAAATATGATGAGATCCATGCGAACCGGAGTCGATCGCATTGGTTCAATTGTGCTGGCACTCCGAATCTTTTCTCGATTGGGAGAATCAGATATTAAACCAACGAACATTCATGAATGCATTGACAGCACCTTACTATTACTCCATCATCGATTTGCTGAAAAATCAATGATGCCAGAGATCAAAATCATTAAAGATTATGGGAATCTACCCTTAGTTGCTTGCCATTCGAGCGAAATGAATCAAGTATTTTTGAACCTATTAACCAATGCGATCGATGCCTTACAGCAAAAATTTAGTCACTCCGATTCACTTTTAGAACATCCAATGATTCAAATAATAACCGAAACAAACGCCCTAAAACAAACCGTTATTCGCATCAAAGATAATGGGATTGGAATTTCAGATAACGTAGAGAAACATCTATTTGAACCATTTTTTACTACAAAACCAGTTGGGCAAGGAATTGGTTTAGGGCTTGCTACTAGCTATCAAATTGTGGTTGAAAGACATAAAGGAAATTTGAGCTACTGTGCGAATGTCGGATCAACAGAGTTTAAAATTGAAATTCCTACAACCCTAATAGATAGCCAGTTAAGCGAAGAGTAACGCCAAAGAAAAAACCCGGCAGCCCCCCGCCGGGTTCGTTGCACTTGAGCAACTGTCTATATATTCAATGTACGGGTTGCAAACTGTTTAGCCTTCCCCACAGAGTATGAATTATCTAGATGATATGGATTAGTCCAATCGGGCGAGTAGGGAAAAGAAATGAGGCGGCAACGACGATTTTCGCAATTTTTGGGGCTGAGTATGGCATCGGCATTCCTAGTGGTGCTAGTGATTGTCAGCCATAGCCTAGTGAAAAACGCGATCGCCCTGCGAACTTCTGATCCGGTTTGCTTGCCGCCCCAAACACCTCTGCCTGTGTGTTACGGCTTACCCCAAACTTTGACCAGTCAAGCGATTACTGCCTTAACCTCCAGCGCAGACGGACAGTTGGTTGCTAGCAGCCATGGCAAAACGATTCAACTTTGGTCACTGCCGACAGCCATGTTGAAAAATATGCTAACTGGGCATACCGATTGGATCACCGATCTTGCCTTTAGCCCCGATCAAACCCTGCTTGCTAGCAGCAGTTTGGATCAAACCATTAAACTCTGGAATGTCGCCCAAGGCACCTTAGTAGCCAGCTTTCAGTCGGGTAGGGTCACCAGTTTAGCGTTTAGTCCCGATGGCAGCCGTCTAGCCAGTGGTAGCCGTCTCCAGCAATGGGCAGATGGGGCAACCAGTCCCGAAGGCGTTCAAGTATGGGAAGTGGCAACCGGACAACTGCTGTATACGCTGGATGCAGGCTTGGTGAATGATCTGGCTTTTAATCCCGATGGGCGATCGCTAGCAGCAGGCGCACAGAAAACCACCCTATGGGATTTGGCAACCCGAACCCAACGGTATACCTTTAATTCAGGTGAACTTAATGCTCTGAGCTTTGTCGATCGCCAGATTTTGATTACGGGCAGCGACGGGGTCAAAGGGCAAGGGGGCATTAAACTATGGAATGTGCAATCGGGACGGTTTATTCGGGCGATCGATTCAGTCGGTGCTGATGTGGCAGTTAGCGGCGATCGCGCTCTGTTTGCCACAACCTACGGCGGCACGATTAACCTGTGGCGTATCAAACCTCCCGGTTTTTTGGGCACCCTACGCGGCTCAGACTATAGCGGCATGTTCGTAGAATTTGGAGCCGATCAGCGTGCCATTATTGGCGGCGGCAGCGATGGCATTCGCCTGTGGCAGTCAACAGCGAGGCAAAAAGCAAGGGGCGAGGGGGGTAATGACGAACTCAAAACTCTTCACCTTAAAACCACTTGACTTAGTTGTTCCGTATAACTTTTATGTATACCTCCCTATGACTCAGGAAACAAGGACAGAAGAAACCAGCCGTATGAAAAAACGATATTTTTTAGGAGCAGGTGCCGCTTTTCTGGGCACAGCCTTGTTTTCACGTGCTTTGCTTGGATCACAGTCCACAACCGCCGAAAACCCTGAAACGCTAAAGGGTCAGTTTGAAGTGACTAAAACTGAGGCGGAATGGCGCAAGGTCTTAAACCCAGAGCAATTCTATGTTTTGCGACAGCATGGCACCGAACGGGCTGGCACTAGCCCCCTAGATCAAGAGTATCGCCCTGGTATGTTTGCCTGTGCGGGCTGTGATTTGCCGCTGTTTCAATCAACCACAAAATTCAACAGCGGCACGGGGTGGCCCAGTTTTTATGCCCCGATCGCCGGAGCCGTTGGCACCAAAACCGACACCTCGTTTTTGATGACACGAGTGGAAGTCCATTGTCGGCGTTGCGGTGGACATTTGGGACATGTATTTGATGATGGTCCTGCCCCAACGGGCGATCGCTATTGCATGAATGGCGTTGCCTTAAAATTTAAGCCAACCGCAGTTTAAAAAATCCAATCTAACGCGATGTGCAACTAAGAACCCTCACCCCAAACCCTTCTTCCTCGGGAGAAGGGCTTTCAAGAGATCTCTGGTTCCATCTCCTGCGGGAGAGGGCAGTTTCAAGAAAGTCGCATATTGCGTAATCTATCCAATCGCTATATTGAAGGAAAGATGGTTTGAATAGGAGGGTCGCTTGGATCACGTCATCAGCTTTGATACTTTCATTGAACTGCTGCTAGGAATTAGCCTTAGTGCAGCCGTGGGATTTCGCGTATTCGTGCCGTTCTTAATATTGAGTCTTGCTGCTGTAGTGGGGCATATTAATCTGCCTACCCAATTCGACTGGATGGAAACCTCCCCGGCAGTAATTGTATTGGCGATCGCCTGCATATTGGAAATTGGCGGATATTATGTTCCCTGGTTCGATCACGCACTAGATTTTATTGCGACTCCGCTTGCCATTCTGTTGGGCACATTTATCGTGGGGCATACTTCCTCCGATCTGAACCCCGTTTTGCAGTGGACTTTGGCAATCATTGCGGGAGGCGGCACGGCAGCGCTAACCAAGGGGTTAATGAATCTGCTGCGCGGCACTTCTACAGCGATGACAGGCGGACTCACCAATCCTCTTTTGGCGACGATCGAACTGGTTGTGGCGATCGCCCTAACGCTGCTTGCCCTAACGTTACCTTTAGTAGCAGGCATTTTAGTAATTGGAATTCTGGGTTTTTCTGTTTACAAGGTTGGTCAGTTTTTACTCAACCTGCGATCGCGTTTACCAGACTCAACTACTCCAGTTTCCTAATCTATTTTGGTAGCTACGGTTTTTTGAGGGAGTGCTGGCTCGAAGTCAGGATCAGGCAATGGCACCTGCGATCGCGACTTTTTGCCGCGTCCTTTCAGAAGGTCTTGATTGAAAAAGTCGTGCAGAATCACATAAAAGCAAGGGATGATAAAGAGGGTCAGTAGGGTTGCCAGGGATAAGCCAGAAAAGACCACAATGCCGAGCGGCTGAAGAAATTCACCACCTTGACCCAATCCCAATGCCAAGGGAAACATCCCCAAAACAGTGGTGATGGTAGTCATCAAAACCGGGCGCAGACGTTGAGGTGCAGCTTTGAGGATGGCAGCGCGCCGAGTACAGCCTTCGCGATCGCGAATTTGGTTTGCCAACTCCACCATGATGATGGCGTTATTCACCACAATCCCCACCAGCAGAACCGCTCCCACAATCACCGTTGCCCCGATCGCGGTTTTGGTAATAAATAATCCAAAAATGCCCCCTGCCAGCGCTAAAGGAATCGTGAACATAATCACCAGCGGGTCAACCAGAGAGTTATATTGCACCGCCATAACGACAAATACCAAAAACGCCGCCAAGCCTCCCAAAATGGGCAATGTTGCCTGAAGCTGTTGATTGCTTTGGGCTGCGGCACTGGGCAACACACTTACCCCGTCAGGCAGTTCTTGCTGGCTCAAAATCGTTTGCACCTGTTGGATCGCCGCACTCAAACTGGCACCCTGATTCAAACTGCCAGAAATCAAAAAGACTTGTCGCTGATTGATTCGGCGGATTTCCCCCGGTGCGCGTCCGGTTTCAATCGTTGCCACATCACCCAAGCGAATCTGGCGGTTGTTCTCTGTAAAAATGGGCAGTTGGTTTAGCTGAGAAGGCTGCTGAATCAGGGCATTGTCTAGCTCAACGCGCACATCCACTAAGCGATTTCCCCGTTGAATTTGGGTCGGTACACTGCCTTGAATTGCGGTTTCTAAGGTTCTACCAATATCTTGAATGTTGAGATTTAAGTCGGCAAGACGTTCGAGATCGGGGCGAATTTGAATTTCGGGTTGGCGATCGTCCGCATCCGGGCGCACAGTGATCAAGGTTGCATCCTGTTCTAAAGCTTGCAGCACTTGCCGCCCTGCTTGGGTCAACGCCTCTTCATTTTCACTCTGGAGGATGACATCCACATCGGCTCCCCGCACCGGCGAGTTATTCAAAATTAAGCCGCGTACCTGCCCCGGATTGACCCGCAACCGAATATCCACCAAATTGAGCTTGCGGAACTCTTTCGTCACTTTGGCAACATAGGCATCGACCGCAGTGCCTGGTTTTAGAGTAATCGAGCTAGAACTTCGCAACGAGTTTTCGCTGGTATTACTGCCAAACAAGCTGCCGCCAATCGTAGAAAACACATACTCGGTTTCTGGCTGGGCTGCCAAAATCTCATCCACGGATGCCATTACTTTCCGGCTCGTTTCTAGCGGTGTGCCAGGTGGAAATTGGGCATTCAGGTTTGCTTGTCCGGTATTAATTCGAGGCAAGATTTCTTGGGGAATTTGCCCTGCGAGAAACCAACTGCCGCTGCCTAAAAGTGCCACGGTGCAGCCAACGACTAACCAACGTTTTGCCAACGTCCACTCTAGCAGCGTGCCGTATCCGTAGGTGGCATCGGTAAAACGGCGATTGAACTGACGCAGTAGCCATAACTTGCTGAGTCCACTGGATGCCTTAATACCTAACAAGCGCGAGGCTAGCATGGGTACAACGGTAACCGCAATCAGAATTGAGGCAGCCACCGAAAAGGTAATGGTGAGAATTAGTTCATTGAATAACAGGGCGATAAAACCGCCAATCAGCAAGAAGGGCAAGACTGCAACTAAGTTAGTGGCTGTAGAGGCAACTAAAGCTGACTCTACCTCTTGGCTACTGTACAGAGATTGAGTCATTAACTGGGAGCGGCTGAGTTGGCTGGTAGCATCTTTACCGGGAGTCATGCCGACTCCTTCGGCGATGCTTTCTAGCATGACGATCGAGTTGTCTACGACAATTCCTACGCCCAATGCCAAACCTCCCAAACTAAAGACATTGAGCGACAGTTTGAACATTCCCATCAAAATAATGGCGGCGAGGGTTGCCAGGGGAATTGAGAGGACGATGATCAGGGCTTGGCGCAGAGAGCCAAGAAAAAGAAGCACGGCGATCGCCGCCAATCCTGTACCAATCAGCCCAGAACTCACCACATTAGAAATGGCATTTTGAATGAATATCGATTCATCTAGAGTGGGCAATAGCGTCATGTCTGCGGGAATGGTGCCTGCCTGCTGCAATTCTTTAATCCGCTGTTTGACGGCTTCAACCACGGCGATCGTGTTGGCATCAGGTTGTTTTTGTACACTCATTTTGACGGCGGGTTGCCCATTCAATGCCACGAAAATCCGCTGCTCATTAGTGCCGTCAATTACGGTGGCAAAATCTCGCAGATAAACCCGCTGGGCAGGAGCGGTCGTGGTCGATGCTCCCGATTGGGCAGCGCCTTGAGCAGTATTTCCAGACTGTCCGCCGACTTCAAAGGAAATATCGCGCAATTCTGCGGCACTTTTAAACCGACCGATCGCTCGCGTCAGTGGCTCTGAACCACTGCCCAAAATCCGTCCACCGGAAATATCTTGGTTGCGATCGCCCAATTCGGTCAACACATCGTTTAACCCCACGCCCACCGCTTGCAGGCGATCGAGATCGATTGTTACCCGCACTTCTTCTTCAACACCCCCTGCCACATCCACTACTGCCACCCCCGGAATCACCCCCAACTCACGGGATAGCTCTTCATCGGCAAACACCCGCAGATCCACTGGTGGCATTGATGGAGAGGTTAACGCCAGTTCATAGACCGGAAGCTGAGAGGGATCAACTTTAAACAGGCGCGGCTCCTCAATCGTTTCTGGCAACCGACCGCGTGCCCGGTTAAACGCTGCCGTTGCGTCATTTAATGCCTGATCAATGTTGCCACCCGGCTGAAAATATAAATCCAAACTCACCTGTCCTTCGCGAGTTTGAGAATACACTTGCACCACGCCCTCAGTCGCAGAAAGCGCTTCTTCCAAGGGTCTGGTAATTTCATCCACTGCCACTTCTGGTGAAGTGCCGGGGGAATTTAACCGTACCCCAATCCGGGGATAGGTAATGGAGGGCAACAAATCGACTTGGAGCGTTGTAATAAAGAAAACGCCCATGACAATGACTGCCACGGTCAGCATCAATGTACCAATGTGGCGCAGAATGGCAATGCGGCTAATGCTAAAACCAGTCGGTGGAGTATTCATGGGGAGTTAGGAATAATGAAGGGCGAAGGGCAAAAAGTTTTGAGTTTTGAGTTTTGAATTCTAAGTTTTTACTTTTTACTTTTTACTTTTTACTTGTTTCTGCTGTCCTTCGGAGATACTGCTGAGTTTTACGGGGTCGCCATTTTTCAGGGCTTTGCTGCTGCGAGACACGAAGCGATCGCCGACTCCTAAGCCAGACACAACTTCCACCTTGCCATCTAGGCGTTTACCCAAAGTTACTGGACGGGCGGAGACAGTCGGCTTCTCACCCTGAGCAATGGTGAAGATGTTGCCCTGAGTTGGGGAAGGTCGATCAGCGGCTTGAGCGTCCCCGGAAGATGGGGAGCGCGATCGCCGATCTTTATCGGTTTGCAGGGCAGTTTCTGGTACGACAACACGAGTAAGTTGCTGTTGGGCAAAGTTCACCCGTGCTAACAAGCCGCTGCCGATGCTTTCATCTGAATTGGGAATAATCACTTCAATCGGGATTAGGCGGGAAGTGGGATCAGCCGCAGGAGAGATTCGGGCAATGCGTCCGGCGATCGCTTTTTGGGGGAAGGCATCTAGGCGCACTTGGACGGGTTGCCCAACTCGAAGGCTGCCCAGTTCCCGCTCAGACACCTGAACCACCACTTTCACCCGACTAAAATCGCCTAACTTGAGAATTTCGCTGCCCGGTTGCGCCAAATTACCGGGTTCGGTGACACGCTCTAGGACTGATCCGGTGACGGGCGATGTTAGCTGAGTCTGAGACTGTCGTTCTTTTTCTTGGGCAACGATCGCCCGTTGAGCAATCACCCGGCGCTGAATTGCCGTGACCGCTTGCCGTCGGGTTCGCACTTGTGCTTCTGCTGATCGCAGCGCTTGTTGAGCCGTACCCGCCGCCGTTCGTGCAGTTTCCACCGCTTGGGCGGCGATCGCCCCTTCTCGAAACAGCAGTTCAAGTCTTGCCAGATCTGATCGCGTTTGTTGCAATCGCAAGCGTTGGTCTTCCACTTGAGTTTGAGCCGTGCTAACCTCGGCATTTGCCTCAGCCACATCCGCCTGTCGTGCCGCCACCTCGGCTTCGGCTTCAACCACCGCCGCTGCCAGCACTGCATCATTTAATTGCCCCACGGTTTGCCCTTGGGTGACGCGATCGCCCACATCGACCGCCAAATCCAGCACCGTTCCTTCCACCTGCGATCGCAGCGAAACTTGGCGATAGGGTTGCGTGGTGCCTGTGTACTCGACGGGTTGTTGCAGGGGGAGGGCGCGGGCTATCGCCACATCCACCGATGCGGGTCCAGCATTCGCCTGTTGTTGCCCAGTTTGAGCTTCAGATTTTGGCAACCCACCGCACCCGACGATCGCGGTTAAAGTTCCTGCTAACATTCCCCAACGCACAATGCCTTTTATAGCGATCGGCTCCACAAACTTTGGCATAACCGAAATCCTTCTAACCTAACGTAGGAGCTTGCTGCAAGTAGTTTTAAATTCAGTGTATAGACTTATCTCACCTTTTAGACTCTCATTTTCGCAGGAGGGTTCAGTGCATTCTGTCTAAAATACTCAAAGGCTGAGACACTGGCTGAATTGTATCGCTATGTTAAGTGTTTTTAGGTCATCCAAATGACAGATCATGCCTCATAGTGACACAGCAGCAGTCCAAACCATTGATTTGTTATCCATTCAAGCCTTGAGGGGGCAACCCTTTTGCATCAAGCTGCAATCGCACTGGGCGGCTTTTTTGGCTCAGCAGCACTTTGTTTATCACCGCTAGTTTCCTCGGTTTGTGGCTGATCTCGTCAGCATCCTGAGATCGGGGCGACTCCAGCTAATCACCATACAGCTTTCTTCTAATGTGATAAACAAATTTCACTCTTTCTGAAAAAAGAAGTTTTTCATGCAGAAAGCTGGTAAATCCTTTTCCAACCCTTAATTTTGCAGAGGAGACTTTACCAAATCCGTGTTGTAAGTTATCCATTGGGGTCTACCAATCTCGATATTGTTTGCTTCAAAGGCCTGCCGCACTCTTAGACGGAACTCTCGCCCAACGCTCCACTGTTCCATCGGTGCTGTTTTAATCCAAACGCGCACCAGCATTCCAGTATGGGATAGATCATCAATCCCCAGCACATCCGGGAGTTCTGGCAGGCGATCGCGCCATTCGGGTTCGCCATACATCTGATGCGAAACCTGCCTTAAAACATCAAGCACCTGCTTCGGGTCATTGTCATAGGCAACCACAATCGAAAAGTCTATGCGTGACCAGAGGCGGGTTAGGTTGCTGACATCGCTAATAGTGCTATTGGGAATCGTGATCAGTTGACCTTCGCCATTTCGTAGTTGAGTCACGCGCAAATTGAGATTTTCCACCAGTCCGCCTTTATCGCCAATCTGAATCACATCTCCGACGGCAAACTGATCTTCAATTAAAATCAAGCACCCGTTGACTAGATCTTTAATCAGACTTTGGGAGCCAAAGGAAATCGCCAAACCCAAAACAGCACCTCCTGCCAAAATTGAACTAGTAGGAACATTAAATAAACCCAGTGTCCAGATCATTCCAACGATGATTGAAACAAAGGTGACTAATCCTTTTAAGGCTGCCGCAATGGTAGAGCTTCTGAGGACGACTCGCTGCGCTTCTCCAAACGGCAGCAGTGGATTGACTTTCCAGGAATGCATCACGCGATCAATCAAACTTTTGCTGATGCGAATCGCTAAACTAATGCCAAACCAGATGGCAATAAATTCGAGGGGTGTTGCCCAGACATAAAGACTCCATCGCATTAATACGGGAACGATGGACATAATTCGCGCTATGCCGATGTACCACATCAAGATAAAAAGCCAGAACAGCGCCCATTTGAGAAACTTGTTCACGTCTAATTGGTGCTTCAGGCTAAATTGATGGTGCAACGTTGCCAAAAATTGCGATCGCAAATCCGCAATCCTGTACGCTTCCGGTTCTTCTCCTGCGATAGTTTCTGATTGAGTCGTTGTTTTTGATTTTTGTGTTGTTTCTGTGGCAGTGTTCGTCGCTAATTGTTGTTGGTAACGCGCTTCCAGGGTTTGTTGTTTGTGAGTCAAAATGCGGCGTAGAAACCAGATTGCAGCACTGGCTATCAGTAACCCCAGCAAGATTTGTAACGCCTGGCTCACTCGCTGGATAACGACCTTCGGTGTAGCCACCTGTTTGAACCGAGTGATTTCATCTTGAATGATTTTTTGCCATTCCTGAGCTAATTCGTCCAGGGATGTGCCATTCCAGTCAGCATCCGGCTCTGTCACGGTCACTAAGCGGATCGGACGGGTGGATTGATCGTCGCTAATCTGAATAATGGGGCGATTATTCAGGGTGGCGATCGTCACTGTTGGCGCTTCTTTGGCGAAGTAGCTGCGATTGAGTACCCTCCACAATCGCTCATTTACTTGTTGTGCCCGGACTTCAACCGGGAGCCTACCTTCTAGAACTTTGTCTCGATTCAAAATCGTCGGAGAGGTCACCTCAAACAATCGTTTACTATCTAGGGGCGATCGAATCCAAGCCGTTTCATATTCACCAGAGCGGTTAACTCCATCGGGAGGATTGAGGGAATTATTGGAGGCATCGGTTGCCACGGAGGGTAGTTGGCTGTGGGCGATCGCTCCCCAGCCCAGCACCAGCGCGATCGTCATGCAGATAATCAGCACAAACCGCATTGTTAGATGGCGAAATCGATTGAATGGAAACATATCGGTGGAGTCGTGATTGAGCAACAGAATCGGGAAGCCGCGATCGCCCTTGAGAAGAATACCGTCAATTGTCTGAACAGTTGCGAGGGTGAGGAGGTGACTCGTTTCTGTTGAGATGATCAACCGTTCTGCTGGGCTTAAAAGTTTTGATTTGGAACAAACGAGGGCTGCAATTGAGTCTATAACTGTAGACAGCTTGATGATAAACCACGGTACGGATACGCGATCGCAGAGGAGAAAATCAAATGAAATTAGGCACAGTTGCTTTAGCGGGATTAATGACAATGGGGGCGATTGCCTCTACCCACCTCGTAATAGCCCAGGATAACCAGCCTGTGCCCGTGGAATCCCAGCAAAATGATCGGCGGGCTGCGATCGCCCGGATTAATCCTAAAAAACCCATCCAAATTCGGGTGGTGAGTCAGACAACGGTGCCTGTAGTTGCTTCAAGTGTGCCTGCTGTAGGAGATCGCCCCGTTGCACCGGGAAAAAGTGTCACCTTGGGTCGCCTGCATACCAGTTATCTGTCCCTACCCCTGGATTTACAGGTTTCCCTGGCTAAAACTCCTGATCCAGACCAACCGATTGGCGTGTCTCTAGATGTCAAAACAGCAGGGAACGAAATTATCGTTGGCGTGAAAACCTCTCCAACGGCTGTTAATTCCGCTCAAACCATTAACATAGACCAGAAAGGTTTGATTTACCTCTACTAGTTACTCTTCACGGATCTCAAAAACGAGTGGAATTGGGGAAACCAGCGATCGCCCGCTCCGGTACTGGCATGATTTACAACCACAGCACAAAGCCAGCATGGAAGATAAGCAACGGCACGATGTAGGCTCCCTTGCCTGAGCATCGTTTCAGCTCATGTCGCGATCGCCGCTTTCATGCCTCGCAATCGGGTTAACTCATCGCGCCAGGATGCCACCAGCGGATCGGTTGCCACGTCCTGCCCCTGATGCTGTACGCGCCATTTCCGCAGTGCCAGTTCATTCTGCGCCTTGACGATCGCGGCAGCGGTGCGGCGATCATATTCAGGAATGCGCCGGGTGCGGAAGATGCGATCGCGCTTTACCCCCTCATACTCTTCCGACGTGATCACAGGTTCCGTCTCATCCGCCAGTTCCGCTCGAATCACCTGCCGTTCCCACTCGCCGCTTTGCCACAGCATCACGATGGCGATGAGGAAAAAGGGAAACAGGGTAATCAAATTTCGCACGGTGTTGAAGGCAAAACTCGTCAAAAAGGGCATATCGTCCAGATTGAGTCCGCCCACATTCGACGTATCGTTGAGGTTGGTTCCAGTGATTTTGATGATCAAGATTAGCAATAGCCCGACGGAGTTATTCACGAAGTGGGCTGAAAATCCCAGCAGCCAACCGATCTGAGCCGCCGCATAGCGGAGCCAGGGACGCACCGTTTGCCGTGCTAAGCCCAACCCCATGCCAAATAAGCCTGTAAAAAGGGCATGGGTTCCCAGTCCAAACACCGAATGGCGACTGCCAAGCTGGGGCAACCAGGGCGCATTCCCGTTACTCACAAAGCCTTGCAGAATATAGGCGGCTGTTTCCAGAAAGTTGAAGCCAATGCCCACCAGTGCCCCATAGATAAATCCATCCCGCACACTGTCAAACTCCGATCGCAGCAGCAAAAACAGCAGGAGGACTCCGGCTCCTTTGGTGATTTCCTCCACAATCGGACCTGCCAACGGTGCCGCAACGATCATGGTTCCGTCTTTGCCAAACAATGCCTGCACATCAGGGTGCAGGGTGAAATAGTCTTTCACGGCATTGATGATCAGCACGTTGATTGGTTGAGCTACCCCCGTGGCAATCAATGCCCCCCACAACAGGGCGATCGCGTAGAGCCATTTGGATTCCGGTTCGCGGCGATCGAGAAACCAGAGAATGGCGATCGGAATAATGTAAAGAAAACCAGACCAAGCCAACGCCATCAGAAAGATCCGGATGCCGCCCTTTGCCGATGTGGGCGCAATGATATTGTTGACAATGCTGGACGTGCTGAGAAAGACCAGTACCCCTAGCAGGATGATCACAAAACTGCCAAACTTAGGACGGCTCAAGGGAGAACCGTAGAGTACACGGGCTGGAGCATTTAGCGACATAGACACCTCAAGATAAACAATTACTCAACCACAAAAGCAGGCTTAATCTGGGTCAGACAGCGGCTGTCGGGCGTTTGCTTCGGGTTGGCAAGAAAGTCGGCGGCGATTTGCGTCGAACAGGCAGCGGCTGGCAGATCCGGCGGCAAAATTAACGCCCCGTGCCCTACGCCGGGAAAGGTGTAGACATAGGTGGTTTTCAAGTTCTTGGCAACGGCTTCCCCATAGGGCTGGGGAGTCATCGGATCGTAAGCGCCATTAAACACCAAGGTGGGAATTTCAGGATTTTCGTAGACAAAGGGTAGTTTCTGCTCGACCTGGAGAATGTCACAGGCTTTCGTCACGGCTTCGCTTTCGCGGACGCCAATTGGCAGCAGTTGCGGATAGGGCGGCGGCAGCACCTGGGAGGGCGTGACTTGAATCGATTTAGCCCGAACACAGAGGACGGTATGATACATCTCTTTGGCGCTGTCAGATTTCAGCGAGTTTGAGAGTCGTTTGGTGATCCAATCAAAGTTACCCTGGCTGGCTGCAAAGATTTGCTTGGGTAAATCTCCACCGTGGGGCGTGGTGTATAGATAGGGCATAATGCCATCGACAAAAGTACTGCCATCGAGTTTGGCGGCGATCGCTTTTTTGCTGGAGGGAATGGTCAGGGTGATGGGAATGGGTTTCTGGTTGAGTTGATCGACGATCGTCAGAAATTTCTGTTCTAGACCCGGATAGGCTTGGCTGCATTTTTGATCTTGAGCACAGGCGTGAAACAGATTCCGCAAGGCGTAGCTAATCGTGTGGCTCGAAGCAAGATTAAAATCAACATCTGGTCTGACCACGCCATCCATGATCACACTCCGCAGTTTAGCTTTATGCTTGTCTGCCTGAGCGATGACATATTGCCCTAACAACGTGCCATAGGAAACGCCATAGAAGTTGAATTGGCGGTAGCCTAACGTCTCTGCCACAAAGTAAACATCAGCGGCATTTTCGCGGGTATTGAAAGCGTTGAGGTTAACACCCTGGGTTTTGAAGCGATCGTGACACGCCTTAATCCAGCCTGGATCAGTGTAGTTTTGCTGCCCTTGTGCCACGGCAATTGTGTGAGCATTGAACTCTGGACAGAACAAAAAGGGCTTGGCGTACCGCGTCCCCCGCTCCTCCATGAAGATCAAATCGCGGCGCTCTAACAAGGCTTTCAGTTCGGGAAACTCCGGTAAGGCAACATTGGCAAACACGCCAATGGTTGTGCCGCCGGGACCACCCTGTTCCACAAACAGGGGATCGGCAGCAGGCGTTTTTCCGGTACTGCGGGTTCGCACCACGCCGAGTTGGATGGTGCGTCCTTGGGTTTGTCCGTGCTGTTCGGGGACGGTGACGTAGCCACAATCTGACTGGGCGGTAACGGCGGCAGGCACATCAAAGGTTTTGCAATCAACGGTTTGCCATGCCGCACCAAAGCTGGCACGATTAGGGGTCGTGCCATTGACTGCACTGTTGCTGGCGACAACCACAGCCGTGAGGAGGGTGAATGGGCATAAATGAGTCAGCCGTAGGTTCATGAGGGATTGTCCTGAATCGTTAATCCAACAGGGAAATCAAAAGGGTGGTTTCGCCTGTCGTGCGACAACCAGCCAGAAGTAAGCCAGACATGGCTGCGCCATCGCCGATCGCGTAGACTCTTAAATCTGTTACCTGTGGATCATCGAAAACGTCTGCTAACCCTTGCTGCGCTTTCGCATAATCATCCGTGTCCGCCAGGAGCAAAACGGGGATATACTGAACCGCTGCCGGATCTGCGATCGCCCTCAGTTCCGCCACAATATCCGGTTTGACCCCACTAGACCGGGCATAGACTTGTCTCCAGACACTAGGGCTTGCACTGCAACCTGCCATTCTTTTAATGCGGATGTGGTTTCTTGCATGTCGCTTTAGGGTTTAAAGGTTTCTGGTATTCTGGTGCCAATCTTTAGCTTTTTTCAAGGCTTTCAGCAAAAAATGTCGCCTTAACTGACTAGCATTAAGGTAACAAGTAGTTTCGTCTCAGAGTAAAATTTGCGCCCATGAATACTCACGACTTATTGATGTTGATTCTAATGTTGTCTCCCGGATTGGTTCTATCGGCGGCAATCATGGCGACGTTTGCTGCGGGTGGCTGATTACTGAATAAAGTTTATGGAACTAATCCAATTTCTCGCAAGCGCTGCATTAAATAAGCACCAGCAGTGATTGAGGGAAATTGGGAGGTTCCAGTTTTGGCAACACAGCTTGCTAATGGAGTTAAATCGACCTCTTGGCGTGGATGAACAAAGAAAGGCATGGAAAACCGCCGATCGCGATCGCACTGTGGATTCGCCACGCGATGAGTCGTGCTTTTTAGCAAGCCATTGGTGAGGTGTTGCAGCATATCGCCGCTGTCTACAATGATTTGCCCCGGCAGCGATCGAATCGGTAACCAAGAGCCATCTCGCTGCAACAATTCCAGCCCATCATCCGTCGCCTCACACAGCAGCGTAATCAAGTTAATGTCTTCGTGTGGAGCCGCTCTTAAGCTAGCAGGATCAATATTCGGCGGAATCGGTGGATAGTGAATGATCCGCAGAATCGTATCGCCATCCTGCACCATCTCCGCCAGCAAGGTTTCTGACTCTCCCAGGTAAAGAGCGCAGGCTTGTAGCAGTGCGATCGCACAGGCTTCTAGTTGAGCATAAAGCTGGGCAATTACCGGGTGAAACTGAGGAACTTCTAATACCTGTAAATTGGCTGCGTAATCGGCTGCAAGAGGATGAGATGGCGGCAACTCTCGCCCAATATGCCAAAATTCTTTCAGATCGGGTGCCGTATGATCTTTGGCGTGTTCTTTGCCAAAAGAGGTAAAGCCCCGCTGTCCATTCAGGGCTGGCAGTTCATACTGGCGTTTTGTCGCGGTGGGCAACTCAAAAAACTGCTGCGCCACCTGATAAGCAGTCTGGATTAGCGCTAGATCAACGCCGTGATTGATCACTGAAAAGAAGCCAGTGGTTTCTAAGGCATGACCCAATTGAGTGACAAACTTTTGACGATCGCTGTCTTCAGCCTGAAACAGTTGCAGGTCTAAAACTGGGATAGTTTGAATCAAGGACATTTATTCTTCTTCCAACGCTCCATCAAACTCTGTAAGTGAATCTTCTTCAACTTCAACTTCAACTTCATCTACTTCGTCATCAGTCAAACCTAACTCTTTCTTAGCAAAAACACGCCGTGCCCGTCGATCTAGAATTTTGATAATGTTGGTTCGATCTTGCTTAATTGCCTCAATATCTTCTTTTTGAATCAGCACCATGTAATAACGAGAAACCTCCATCATCCGATAAGCATATTGAAAAGCATCTCTAGTAAACTCTCCAGTTGTTACAACCATGACGACATCAGATCCCGTAACAAATGTCATACCAACTTCTTTTGCTAGTACCTCAACATCAACTCGTTGCGTGTTTTTACACTGAATTTGCCAACGATGATAAACAAAGCGATCGGAGGCTGCTAGCACATCAACTTCACCTTGCCCGGTTTCATAATCTCGTTTTCGCCATTTAGTAAACCGTAAGCTAGTTAGACGAATCATCCAAATTGCTAAAAGCTCTAGTGCTTTACCTTTAACATGCTTATCAGGATGCTCCAAGTCACCAACTACATCTTCAAAGCTACGGTTCAACTCAGTTTGTGAAATCTCCGTCATCTCTGCGATCGCTGCCAACAGTTTAGACAGTAATTCGCGCTGTGCTTTTTCAGTCAGCCTGACAAGATTTGGCTTCGCTCCACGACCACCCGTCGTTTTCTCAGTTTCAATCAGTCCTAAATCCGTCAAAGGCTGAATAATGTCCTTGACAAATGACTTTGAAGGGAAACGAACCTTATAAACACTTACGGCATAATTAGCAATATCATTCCACTTAGTGAATTCTGTGATACTCATGTGGAGCATTGCTAATAGAAAATATTTTTGATCAGAAGTCAGCGTATAAATTTCATCAATGTAGTCTTTATCAAGCTCCAGAATGTCATAGACTCTATCCCAGTTAATTTCATAGGCTTTCTCAAATACCCCAGCCTCTTGCAGCCATTGCCTCATCGTGCTGACATAAATAGCATTTGGGGATAGGGAATAGCCCATTTCTTGAAGTTCGTAACCAATTAAATCCAACTTGGGTTTATCGCCTCTACTGTTGATTGCCTCAACTGCTTTCAGCAGAGACATTCCTGTTAAGTTAGTCAAGATATGACGAGCAAAAATGTTCGCCACTTCATCAAGATCAGATCGTTGCTCAAAAATCTCATTGCCCAGATCAGTTACTTCATACTGCCAATCATCATCACCAACCGACTCAACCAGTTTGTAAGCCCGAAGAGATAGAAATGTATTCATCGCTAGCTTGCTACAGTTTTCTCCTTGCTGCAAGTCGTTTTGTGACGAATGATTTGAGTAATAGCGGGTAGAAATTGCATCCTGCAAAGCGCGGCGATCAGGCTGATGATCCATACAGAGTTGCACTAATTCAGGCAACTTCATTGTTTTAGGTTCAAACTGGTGCCCATAGGTAAATCTGAGTTTTTTCTCTGTCATGTCAGCAAGCTCTGATTGAAATAGGTCTAACTGATACAAATTGTCCAATTTATTATCGATGTCAGAGGGACTCTGAATTGAAATAGGAGCCAACTTCAATGCTTTTGTTTTGAGTGCTTTTCTATCGATTAACGGTGTGACAACCAGCGGTGCATTTTCTTCAAATCGAAACTGCGAGGCTTGGATATAGCTTTCATCTAGTTCAAATGCAAGCCATTGGCGATCGAGGGTTTCTGCAACTCGTCCTGTTGTATTTGAACCCGCAAATGGATCGAGAACGATGTCTCCTGGTTCGGTACACAATCCAATGACAAACTCAGGTAGAGCTTGGGGAAATCGAGCGGGATGGGCTTTAATTCCTGCTTCTTTACAGCGACGTTGATAGTAGTCATTGGAGGCAGTGTTAGAAGCTGAAATAACATTGACGGGCTGTGCTAAATCATGTTCTAAAATCCAATTAAATTCTCCCAAAATTGGTTTACCAATCGAAAAAGGTGATCCAAATTCAGAGTCGGCAATGATATTCGGCGGAATCGCTCCACCCCGATCGTTCTGAAATTTTGTTGATATATCATGACCGGACGGGCGCAGTTTGGCATCGTACCCATTTTTTAATAAATTTTTCATCGCCTCGCTGTAAGGGCGTAGCACCTGTCGATTATTTGCTTTAGGATGAGGATCTTTGGATAGCCACCACACCGTATTGACAGCATCTTTGACGCGCTCTCGCCGAACCGTGACCCATTCAGCGGGGGTAGGAAGCTTTGCTGGGTTATACCAAAAAAGTTCTTGAGCAAGAAAAAATCCCAAACCTCCTTCCGACGTAGGTTTACAGAGATCAATCACCAACTCGAAGTGATACAGCGATCGCACCGGAAATCCTTTCAACCAAGTGCCTCCAATATCGATGACCAAAGAGCCTGTGGGTTTAAGGATGCGATAAAATTCACGAGCAAAAACCTTGAACCACTCAATGTATTCATGGGCATCCACGTTGCCATATTCTTTTTTTCTCACTAGGGCGAACGGTGGGGAGGTGCAAATTAGGTCAAGGCTTGCATCGGGTAAGTCTGCCATCAGTTCTAGGCTGTTACCAAGATATGCTGCGCCCAAGGAAGTGGTGTAATAAGGCTGATGCTTAAGCTTGATTGAATTGTTGAACTCAGATAAACTTCGCACAATCGCATTTCTCTATGACAACCTAGGAAGATAGAGTATCAGCTTTTCGTAAAATCCAGCATAATTTTGTCGTACAAAAATACTATTCTCAACAAGTTGGTGGCTGGTAACCCTTTGGAGGATGCGGATTGGCGATCGCTAGAGAAAGATGCCCTGTCAGAACCGCGACGAGCCGCAGCATTGGATCTGTCAGCGGCGACCGTGGAACGCGACATTCAACGATGGGCGGCACTGTTTCAGCGGGTGTATCCAGAGTTTTGTAAGTTTTGTCAGACAACCTTGGGTAATCCGGCAGACTTTCTCATACCCCTGTGGCAGGTGTGGCTCCCACTCGCCCAACGCCTTGCCGATCGCCATCATCAAATTGGGCGACCGATTGTGCAAGGAATTTTGGGTGGGCAGGGAACCGGAAAAACAACCCTGGGAACGTTACTGATCCTGATTTTGCGGCATTTGGGACTGAATGCGCTCACCTGGTCACTGGATGATCTCTACAAAACATTTAGCGATCGCCAAGCTCTGCAAGCTCAAGATCCTCGGCTGATCTGGCGCGGACCTCCCGGAACCCATGATGTGGCGTTGGGCATTGAAACCCTCGATCGCCTGCGTCAAACTTCTGACTCAGTGATTGCCATCCCGCGATTTGATAAGTCGTTGCACAATGGAGTCGGCGATCGCACCCCGCCTGAACCCGTTCAAAACATCGATATCATCTTATTTGAGGGCTGGTTTGTGGGCATGGAACCCATTGATGCCGCCGAATTTGACCATGCACCACCTCCGATTGTGACTGAAGCAGACCGCGCCTTTGCCTGTGATATGAATGCTGGCTTACAGAACTATCTCCCGTTATGGCAGCGGCTAGATAGTCTCTGGGTGCTGCATTTACCCGATTATCGCCTCAGCAAACAATGGCGCAAACAAGCCGAACAGCAAATGAAAGCAACGGGCAAACCGGGTATGAGTGATGCAGAAATCGATGGATTTGTAGATTATTTTTGGCGATCGCTCCATCCAGCCTTGTTCATGCCAACCGCCCTAAAAACCGCAGATTTAGTGATCGAAATCCAGCCCGATCATTCGATAGGGAGACTTTATCGCCTTACAGGTGTCGAATCGGCGCTCGTGAGAGATAGTGGATGGGTGGATGAGTGGATGGGTGGATGAGTGGATGAGTGGATGGGTGGATGAGTGGATGGGTGGATGAGTGGATAGAGCGAGTACAGGTGAAAGCAACGATGAATAACAAGGCAATTCTGCCAAAAATGGGGCGGCTCTTGTTGCTAGCTTTCTGGGCTGGTAGCGTTCTACTCTGGCTGATCAGTGACCCGTTGGGCGATCGCTCGATTGCAGCAATTCCGCCAGCGAACATCCGGGTGGCACAATTACCAATGCCCTCTTTTCCTGCAACATTGGATGCCACCAACAAACCTCCGTCAGGTGTGCAGCGTTACGGGGCGATTGAGGTTGCCTCCGTTTTTTTAGATGAGCAAGAGTTGTTTAAAGTCGCTTCGCCTACCGTACTCGATCGCAAAAATCCGGGTCAGCAAGTTCCGGTTGAAGTCCGGGCAAACCAGATAGAAGCCAACTTAAAACGAGTCATTGTTCAAGATCAGCCCCAGGATATTCAGCAAAAACGAGGATATACCACCCGGTTTGATCCCAAAACGCTGCAAGTATTTCTGGCTAAAGTGCGAGGAGAAACAGTGATTGTTGTGAAAGACAACTACCGGACTCAGCGTCTATCGCTGCTGACGATCACGAACCTAGATGCTGACTATTATGGGCTGTCTATTGATGATTTAGCCAAACAATGGCACACGACCTTAAGCACCGAACTCGCTGCCAAGTTGCAGGAGCGCCTTCCAGAAAAATCCGGAAAACGCATAGAAGCCGCCATATCAGCGGGATTGCTTGCCCTGTGCGCTTGCTTGCTGCTGTGGTTAGTGCAGCGATCGCTCGAACGACAAGACAAACAACTCAAAGCTGAGCAAGTGACTGGACAGCAAGATGTTCTTGCCAAACTGGAGCAATCAGCGGCAACTGCGCCTTCTAACAACGCTGTTCAGCCTCAAAAACAATTAGAATTTGGGCGATCGCCCTTAGTGTTTTCCCGCCGCCACTTATTAAATATCTTTCGCTGGCTTTTGGGCTGGGCGCAAGTCGTCGTCTGCCTGTTGGGTTTGGCAGCAATTCTTAGATCATTTCCCGAAACCAATCGCTTAAGCGCCGATTTGCTGGGCATTCCTGCACTGTTGCTGCTGATTTGGTTTTTAATGGTGCTGGCAAACTGGGTTGGCGAGATTTTGATCGATCGCTTTGCCCTTGCCTGGGAAACTGATCAGTTAAGAGCGTTTCAGATTTTTGAGTTTGACGATCTCCAGCGCAAATCCCTGCGAATTTCAACCGCAATCACCGCATTGCATGGGTTAAAAACCTTCGCCGTATGGACAATGGGCGGCGCACTTGCCCTTCAAGTATTCGGCATTCCCATTAGCTCCGTGCTAACCGGGGGCGCACTGGTTGCCTTTGGGGTTTCGCTGGCGTTCCAAAATTTGATCAAGGATTTAATCAACGGTTGCCTGATTTTATGGGAAGACCAATACGGTTTGGGCGATACAGTTTCCATCAGCGGCACGACGGGTTTAGTGGAAAGTATGAACCTGCGCGTTACCCAAATTCGCGATGTGGAAGGGCGGCTAATCACGATTCCCAATAGTTCAATTATCAAAGTCGAAAATTTAACCCGCACTTGGTCACGAGTGAATTTTGATCTCCAGATTGCCTACGAAACCGATGTGGACAAGGCGATCGCGGTAGTGGATGAAGTCGCTCAAACCCTCTATGCTGAATCCGAATGGCGCGATCGCATTTTGGAAACCCCCAAAGTGCTTGGCGTTGAAAATCTCTCCCATACCGAGATGACCATTCGCACCTGGATTAAAACCAAACCCTCAGAGCAATGGAACATCGGGCGAGAATTTCGCCGTCGAATCCGTCGCGCCCTAGCGAAAAACAACATTCGAGGCAGTATTCCCCATCAGGTTTCAGGGGTCGGAGATCAGGTTTCAGGGGTCGGAGGGCAGGTGCCAGAGGTTGAGGATCATGGGCTAGGGCACGGGGGCTAGGAGTTAGGGGTCAGAATATTCACATCGTCCTCTAAACCCTGAAACCTGCCTCTCGCCACTCCGAGATAAATTTCAACAAACTGTCATGAAAGCGCTACAGAGTCTCTAGAATTAGAGTGCTTTGAATTTGGTTATTCCAGCGCAGTATGCAAGTAAAAGGAGGGGACAAGTGGTAAATATTGCAGAGCTATTTCAAAAAGGTGGACCCACTATGGTGCCACTGCTGTTGCTCTCCATTTTGGCGCTCACAGCCATTTTTGAGCGATCGTGGTTTTGGTTTGGCGTATTGACCAAAGAGCGAGAAACCGTGAACCGCGTTCTAGATCCAATTCGACGGAACGATTGGGTGACTGCCGCCGAAATTGCAAGACAGGCATATGATCAACCCATTGGGCGCTTTCTCTACAGCCCACTGCAACTTAAAAACCCCGATCCAGAACTAGTGCGTTTAGCCTTAGAAGCTTCGGCAGACGACGAACTGGCAGGAATGCGGCGGGGAGACAAAATTCTGGAAGCTGTAATCGCCTTATCTCCGCTGCTCGGCTTACTCGGAACGGTGATTGGTCTGATCATCTCCCTGCGAGAGATTCGGATTGGGGATATCAGTGGTGGATCTGCGGCTGGAGTGACTGCGGGCATTGGAGAAGCCTTAATTAGTACAGCAGTGGGTCTAGTGGTTGCCATTGGTGCCCTCGTGTTCTATCGCACGTTTCAGGCATTTTTGTTTAATCAAACTAAGGTGTTTCGCAAGTCGGGGAATGAGTTGGAATTGCTCTATCGCCAGCGTTGGGCACAAACCGACGGGAAAGTGCTAACCGATCTAGATGGAGAAGAATTTGTTAAAACAGAGGCAACTCAATCAGCCGATTTGCTGCCGTCCGATCCTTCTATCCCGCTCAAATCCTAGTTTTTAGCCCCCTTTTGACCTATGAAAATTCATACCGATACGCCCTCTGAAGAGGTGCAAATCCAACTCACTCCGCTGATTGATGTGATTTTTTGCATTTTGACATTTTTTATTTTGGCGGCACTCCAGTTCACCCGGCAGCAAGGAATTAACACCAGTTTGCCGCAAGCCAACACGGGCGCGCCGCTCTCTAGCAATCGGGAAATGATCACGGTGACGATCGCGCCCACCGGACAACTGTATGCAGACCAGCAACCCGTCGATCGTGCTCAACTGGGTCAAGTGTTGGCGCTCTATGTCCAACAAAATCCATCAGGGCTGTTGGTGCTGAATGCGGCTCCCACTGCTTTTTACAATGATGTGATTCAAGTATTAGATTTGATGCGATCGGTCGGAGGCGATCGCGCAACCCTGGCAACCACTCCGATCGCTGCGCCGTCGCCCGGTTCTATTCCTGGCAGCACTCCGCCTGCTGCAACTACACCCACAACGCCATTTAATCCATTCGAGCCATTTGGCAGCAGTCCTGTTCCTGGGGCAAGCCCTCCGACTCCGGGGCAAGTTCCCGGTGCGCTAGTCACGCCGATCAATCCTGGTGGTACAGGATATTCATCTCCTACGCCTGATACTGTTATACCCCTGACTCCGGGTGAAACCGACAACCCATCTCCCACACCGTCGCCTTAGAAGATGGGGCACGAGTTAGAGCAACTATTGGCTAAGGGGAGCAGATCTTTGAAAAGGTGGGATTGGGTAGAAAGAGTCAGGCTATGGGTCAGGTATTATCCTGATATGAGCCAACTGTTACGGTGGATCGATGTGCAGTGGATAAATAGGTTTAGGCAGCGATCGCTCCTTTTCCTAATGCTTATTTTGCTGTTGCCGCTCACCAGTTGTCAGCCCACCCTTTATAAAACGCAGACAGCGCAACAGTCTCAACTCATCCTCAGCACCCTCAGCGACCCCAACACCTTCAACTTTGCTAACAAAAACACCTTCCCAAACATTTTCCTGTTTACCTACGAATGCCTAACGACTGAAAACGGCGTGACTGGGGAAATTGAACCTGCCTTAGCGGAATCTTGGCAAGTGTCGAAAGACAATAAACGGGTCGTGTTTAAGTTGCGTCCTAACTTGAAATGGTCGGATGGGCAGCCGTTGACCGCTGATGATATCGTCTTCACCTATCGCGATATTGTTGCGAACCCCGCCATTCCCACGGATGCCAAAGAGAGTATTCAAATTGGAGAAGCCAAAGCCTACCCTCAACCTCGCAAATTGGATGATCTGACCGTCGAGTTCCTATTGCCAGAACCCTTTGCACCTTTTCTTCGAGCAACTGCTGGACCTGATGGGATTGCGATCCAACCCAAACATATTTTGGCGGAAACTCTGACTACAAAAGGAGCCGATGGCAACCTGACGTTTTTGTCTACTTGGGGCACCAATGCCGATCCCCAAAAGGTTGTAGTGAATGGACCTTACCAAATGGAGAGCTATGTAGCAGGACAGCGGCTCGTGTTTCGGCGCAATCCTTATTACTGGCGCAAGGATGCTCAGGGAAATCCATTGCCCCATGTGGAGCGAATCATTTGGCAGTTCATTGAAAACACCGATACGCAACTGCTGCGGTTTCGATCGGGCGAACTGGATGTGATGGGTGATGCTCGTCCGTTGCGCCCAGAGTATTATTCCTTACTGAAGCGAGAAGAGGCGCGCGGGAATTTTCAGGTTTACAATGGCGGTCCGTGGTCGGGGGTGCTGTATCTCACATTTAACTTGAACAAAGCGACGAATCAAGACGGTAAGCCGTTTGTAGACCCGATTAAGCAGCGCTGGTTTAGCAATTTGGCGTTTCGGCAGGCGATCGCCCACGCGATCGATCGCCCAAAAATCAACACCAACATCTTTCGCGGTTTGGGCATTGTGCTGAACTCGCCCATCTCGGTACAAAGTCCCTATTTTCTCAAGCCAGAGCAAGGCTTAAAAACCTACGACTACAATCTCGACAAAGCAAAACAACTGCTGCTAGGAGCCGGATTTCGATATCAGCAGACTCAGCTTTTGGATGCAGATGGAAATCCCGTGCGCTTCACACTGCTGACCAACTCTGGAAATAAGGTACGAGAGGCGATCGGCGCTCAAGTGAAAGAAGACCTCAGCAAAATTGGCATTCAGGTCGATTTCACGCCGCTGAACTTCAACGTGCTGGTGGAAAAAACCTCTAGCTCTCGCGAATGGGATGCCCACATGATCGGCTTTACGGGCGGGATTGAACCTCACTCAGCGGCAAACCTTTGGCTCAGCAGCGGTGCTTCCCACTCTTTCAACCTGAAACAGCAGCCCGGTCAACCGCCGATTCAAGGCTGGCAACCCTACGAATTTGAAACGGAAATCGATCGCCTAATGATTGCTGGAGCGAGAGAACTAGACGAAGCAAAACGCAAACAGGTGTATGCACAATATCAGCAGGTCGTACAGGAAAATCTGCCCGTGATTTTTTTGGTCAACGATCGCGCTTTGATGGCAGCTCGTAACACCCTTAAAGGCTTGCAATACTCCGGCT
Source organism: Sivoneniella epilithica UHCC 1019 (assembly GCF_040830845.1). Lineage (NCBI taxonomy): Bacteria > Bacillati > Cyanobacteriota > Cyanophyceae > Leptolyngbyales > Leptolyngbyaceae > Sivoneniella > Sivoneniella epilithica. The sequence goes on along the minus strand of NZ_JBFPDP010000011.1, from coordinate 57,306 downwards.
TGCCCAGTTGGGGCTTATGGAACATCCAGGATTTGAAAATGCAGGAAAAGGGAAAGTAGGCGATTGGCTGTGGGAAATGGAAATATCACTGAAAGCTGTACCTCGACTTCGATACATTAGAAGCAGATGTTTTCTATACGATTATCTGTGACTCAACCTGAAGCGATTCGCCATCTACTCAATGCTGTTGCCCAAGGGGACATTTCCCCCGATAGCGCCCTCGACAAGCTTAAGTATTTCAACTACGAGCCTGTGGGTGACTTTGCCCATATTGATCATCACCGTACCCTACGAACTGGCTTTCCTGAAGTAATTTGGGGCTTAGGTAAAACGCCAGAGCAAATCGCCCAAATTATGGCAGCGATGCGGCAAAAAACGCCCGTGGTCATGGCAACTCGAATTGAACCGGACGTGTATGAAGAACTGCGATCGCACGTACCAGACCTGCACTACTATCCAATGGCACGAATTTGTACGGTGCGTGACAGCGAAGCTAACCCGTTGGATCTTCAGCCGACGCACCCCGGTTTAATTAGCATTCTCTCGGCAGGCACCTCTGATTTGCCCGTCGCCGAAGAAGCCGCAGTGACCGCAGAACTCTGTGGCTTTCAGGTAAAACGTCTGTGGGATGTGGGTGTTGCCGGAATTCATCGGTTGCTCAACCAACGAGACGCGATCGCGGATGCCGATGTGCTAATCGTCGTCGCAGGCATGGAAGGAGCCTTGCCCAGCGTCGTCGCAGGCTTAGCCGACTGCCCCGTAATCGCCGTCCCCACCAGCATTGGCTATGGAGCCAGTTTCAACGGCTTAGCCGCTCTGCTGGCAATGCTCAACTCCTGCGCTGCCGGAGTTGGAGTCGTCAATATCGACAATGGCTTTGGAGCCGCGATGTTAGCCGGAAAAATTCTGCGAACCGCTGAACGGCTCAGTAAAAACGCGATCGCTGATTAGCCAACCCCGCCCTAATTTACTGTCTACGGCAAAATATCTTGCTCTATTCGCCTCTACGTCCACACTTCTTCTGTTCTGGAGGGTGGAAGCTGAGCGCGAAACTCTTGCTTATACTTCTCAAAATCCCAGGTTTCCAAAAATTTCTGTGCAGACGCTTGACCTGCCTCGTAAAGCGCTGTTTTTTCGGATGGCGTGAGTTGAAACTGTGTGGTTTGAATACCCATGGTTGGGATGGGAATCGTGCGGACAAAGCTTTCCGTATTGATGTAACGAGCATCGTGAGCTTCCATCATTGTGGAAAACATTGCCTTTAACATCGAAACGGGTCCCTTAATCACATGAGGCTTATCTTGATCGGGATCAACCAATCGTACTCCAAAAGTTGGCCACGCTGGGTTCGCATCTCCACTATCAAACAGCCACACCGGATAATTGCTCAATACGCCGCCATCCACGATGTAGTTGATAGCACCCACTTTATTTTTCAACTGCACTGGCTCAAAAAAGAAGGGCAGGCTCATACTCATCCGCACGGCAGCGGCTACTTCTAAATCATCAGGATTCACGCCATAGTGTTGAATGTCTCTCGGTAGCACTAGCATTCTGCCACGGGTCAAATCGCTCGCAATCACCTGCAATTTATAGCGATAGCGAGGATTGTCTTTGTTTTTGGGTATGACCAGATCGCCAAAAGTGCGGACTCCCTTTTTTGCGAGTAATTCCCGCAGCCAGTTTTCAAAAAAATTGCCTTCATAGATGCCTTTTTCGGTGATTAAACTGAGCATGGAGCCAATCAGGGGAATTTCGTCTTCCCAGCCTTTGTCCATAAACTTAGTAAAGTCTTGAGCATCTAAAATCTGTTTGAGTTCTGCGGCGTTGTAGCCGGCGGCAATCAGCGCGGTGACGATCGCCCCGGCTGAAGTGCCTGCCAAATTTTCGAGCGTATAGCCTTCTGCTTCCAGTACCGAATATGCGCCGACTAAGCCAATCCCTTTGACTCCGCCGCCTTCAAACACCGCATCAATCTTTTTGGGAGCGTCTATTTTTTTTGCAGTGTCTATCATGTTTTAGCACCTGAAACGCAATATGGTTGGGCACTTTAGTAAAGCATAAGACTTCTGAAAACCGCTACTTTTTGTAGGAAATCAGAATACTTTCCCATGATTAAATTTGCCACAATTAAAGCGATAAAGAAAAACCTAGAGCTTGTTTAGTTTTAAGTAAGGTTTGATTGGCGATCGCGGCAGCTTTTTCTTTACCATCCCGCAGCACCGATTCTAAGTACCCTTGATCGTTGATAATCTCGTGATACTTATCTTGAATTGGTTTGAGATGAGCGATCGCGGTTTCCGTTAGCAGCGGTTTAAACTGTCCCCAGCCCATCTCCGCGCATTCTGCCGCCACTGCTTCCTTGGTTTGACCCGACATCAACTGATACAGCGTCAATAGATTGTTGCACTCTGGACGCGCCGGATCGCCGAATATCAGCCCTTTTACGGGATCAGTTTTACACTTTTTGATTTTGGTTTGAATCAAGTCCGGCGGATCAAGCAAGTTGATTCTGCTCAAATCTGATGGATCGGATTTAGACATTTTTTTAGTGCCGTCGGTTAAGCTCATGACCCGCGCCCCCGCTGCCAAAATTAGCGGATCGGGTGATTTAAGCACCACTTGACCCTGACCAAACTGATGATTGAAGCGATCGACGATATCACGGGTCAACTCAATATGCTGCTTTTGGTCTTCACCCACAGGCACCTTATCGGCGTTGTACAGCAAAATGTCTGCTGCCATCAGCACCGGGTAATCCAACAAACCCACACCCACATTCTGCCCCTGCTTCACAGCTTTCTCTTTGAACTGGATCATATCTTGCAGCCAGTTGAGCGGGGTAATGCAGTTTAGTAACCACGCCAGTTCACTGTGAGCGGAAACGTGCGACTGCACAAAGATTGTGGAATGTTCTAAATCGATGCCACAGGCGAGATAAAGGGCAGCAATATTCAAGGTGTCGGCGGCTAAGGTTTTAGGGTTGTGCGGCACAGTAATGGCGTGCAGATCGACTACACAGAAAAAATTGTCATACTGGCTCTGCCCTTCAACCCAGTTGCGAATAGCTCCTAAATAATTCCCCAAGTGAAGATTACCCGTTGGCTGAACTCCAGAAAGAACGCGCTGTTTCGTCATGATGCAGGTTGGTAAGTATGCGTTGGAAAATGGGCGTTGGAAAATGGGCGTTGGCAGAAGCCTATGCGATCGCGAAAAAGCTGCATGTCATCACAACATACGACTGATGATGTCCGATGCAACCGAATATAACCACAGCGATCGCTAACTTTTTAAGCGGATGTTTTCTTGCGCGATTGTGTAGAAGCAGGCTTTTTCGTTGCAGCAGTCCGAGATTTCGTTGCGGTAGGCTGTTTTACTGTTGATCCAGCATCAGATTTAGTTTTTGCTGCCGATGCTTTTTGAGTTTGGGGAGCTTTTTCATGGGTTTCTGACTCAGTTTTTTTAGCCGTACTTGTGGATGATTTAGCTGATGTTTCCGTTAATTTAGAGGGTTGAGCTTCTAGTTCTGCAACTGCCGATTCTACAGCTTGGGTTTTCCGTCCTCGGCGAGTTCCACCCTTAGCCGCCGCTTCCTTTTCTTTGTTGGCGCGGCGCTTCCCTGAAGGCACATAATTTTTGAGGGTAAAGGCACTAATCTTGATCCCTTTTTCGGTTAACATTTCTGCCAATTCCGCATAGGTATATCCTCTAGACAACGCTGCTCTTAGCGGTTCGCGTAGCTGGTCGATCGCTTCTCTTAACGATAAGTCTTCTTTAGGTTTTTCGGGCAATGACTCTAAAAAGGCGCTTGTGCTTCCAATCGATGATTGTTTAACGGCTACCGCCTTGGTTCGTTTTTCAGTGGGTTCTATCATTGTTGCTGCTTAAGTCTTAAATGAATTTCAATTATTGTATGCTCTTATTTCACAACTATTGCGATCGCAGTTCTAATTGTTATTAAAATCGCATCAATCAGTGTATTAAACACTCAGGAACTAGATATTTTTGCTAGCAGTAGGCTGGTAGAAAATCACTCATCGCTGATAGCAAAAGTCTAAAAGACTGGTTTCTAAACCCGTGAAGATTTTTTCCATCAGCGCTCAAAATTAAGATAATTGACGATTTTTCTGTACGCTCTTAGGTGCTTATTTTCCCATTCACAAGTGAGGGGATTCTAGATTGTTTGGATGTCTACACACAAATGTATGGGCGATCGCCAGCACTCATTCAGCTAACCCACACTCATTCAGCTAACCCACACTCATTCAGCTAACCCACACTCTAGTCCATGTTGATAATGTGTTCTACCTATCTTTCCCTTTTTCTTTTATTTTGAGAATATCTTTAGCATTATGCAAAAAAAAGAAATCATGTCCACAGTGAACGAGACGGCACCTGAAACTGATCTATCCGATTCGCAATACTACTTTAGCCAAGAGCTAAGTTGGTTGAAGTTTAATGAGCGAGTTCTTCAAGAAGCCCTCGATTCTCGTACTCCCCTATTAGAACGGCTAAAATTTTTAGCCATTTTTAGCTCAAATCTAGATGAGTTCTTTATGGTGCGGATTTCTGGCTTGATTGGTCAGGTTAATGCAGAAGTCAATCCATCTACGCCCGATGGACGCAGCCCTCAACAACAGTTAGATGCGATTACTCAGCAATTACGCCCATCGGTCACCCGCCAGCATCAATTATTTGAGCATGAATTGCGCCCCTTGCTAGCCGAGAAGGGAGTGCGCCTGGTCAACTACATCGACCTGAATAAAGATCAACGATCGCATCTCAAACGCTATTTTGAAGAAGGGGTTTTCCCAATTCTGACACCACTGGCGATCGACCCTAGCCATCCGTTTCCTTACATGTCCAATCTGAGTTTGAACTTGGCAGTGAGCGTTAAAGATCCAGACACTGCCAAAGAACATTTTGCCCGTGTGAAAGTGCCCAATATTTTGCCGCGCTTCATTGTTTTGCCAGAAGAGTTGCGTCAACAAGAAGGAAAATCGTGTTTGTGGGTAGGCATTCCATTGGAACAACTCATTGCTCACAATCTAGAAATGCTGTTTCCAGGGATGGCAATCCAAGAATTTGGCTTCTTTCGGATTACCCGTGATGCTGATTTGGAAGTGCAGGAATATGAAGCGGATGATTTGCTGTTGGCGATCGAACAGGAATTACGCAAGCATCGCTTAGGGGGATCGGCGGTGCGGTTGGAAGTGCAAAAAGGGATGCCGGACTCGCTGAGAAAGCCACTGGTCGAAGAGTTTGGTTTAACGGATAACGATGTTTATGAAGTAGAAGGACTGCTGAACTTGAAGGATTTATTTTCCTTTATGGGGCTGCCCTTGCCAGAGTTGAAAGACGCTCCTTGGACGGCAGTGATTCCGGCTCGATTGAAAGCTGTTAATGAGTATGAAACGGAATCAGCTTTTCAGAACCAAGAGGCTGTGGTGAATATCTTCTCTGTGATTCGAGAAGGGGATTTGCTGGTGCATCATCCTTATGAGTCGTTTACTGCCACAGTGCAGCGGTTTATTAGCCAAGCGGCATATGATCCGCAAGTGTTGGCGATTAAGATGACGTTGTATCGTACGTCGGGAGATTCGCCTATTGTGCGATCGCTGATTACCGCTGCCGAAAATGGTAAGCAGGTCGGGGTGCTAGTGGAGTTAAAAGCCCGATTTGATGAAGCGAACAACATCACTTGGGCGCGCAGTTTAGAGGCGGCGGGAGTGAATGTTGTATATGGCGTAGCAGGGCTAAAAACTCATACTAAAATCGTCCTAGTCATTCGCCAAGAAGCCGGAAAACTAAAACGTTATGCTCACATTGGCACCGGAAACTACAATCCTAAAACGGCTGGACTTTATACCGATTTAGGATTGCTGACTTGCTGCGAAGAACTAGGAGCCGACTTGACAGATTTGACCAACTTTTTGACGGGCTATTCCCGCCAATCGGCTTATCGCAAACTGTTAGTGGCACCCTTAACGTTGCGCGATCGCATGAGTGAGTTAATTCAACGAGAAACCGAAAATGCCCGCAGTGGAAAACCTGCTCGCATTGTTGCCAAAATGAATGCGCTGACGGATGTAGAGATGATCAAAAAACTCTATGAAGCTTCTCAAGCGGGAGTCGAGATTGATTTGATTGTGCGGGGAATGTGTTGCCTGCGTCCTGGCTTAAAAGGCATCAGCGAAACGATTCGGGTTATCAGCATTGTGGGACGTTACCTAGAGCATTCCCGCATCTTCTACTTTCAGAATGACGGCAAAGAAGACCTGTATATCGGCAGTGCAGATTGGATGACCCGCAACCTCGATCGCCGAGTGGAAGCGGTTACGCCAATTGAAGATCCAAAACTGAAAGCTGAACTGAAAGAGATTGTGGATATTTTGCTATCCGATAATCTCCAAGCCTGGGATTTGCAGAGCGATGGAGACTACATTCAGCGATCGCCCGCCAAAGGTAAGGCAGCACAGAGCGCCCAAAAGATCTTTATGGAACGCGCCTTGAAAGCTGCAAAATAGACTGAGAATTTAGGCTGAGGGGGGTGGAGTCGGCTGGTTGTTTTTTTGAATAATCAGTTGAATGGATAAAGCAAACAACCCTAGGGCGGCGATTCCAGATACGCCCATTCCTAGGGTGGTCATGCCGATTACCAGGGTTCGCACGGCAGCAGAAATTCGTTGAACAATAAAGTTGTCAGACTGGATTTTGTGGACGGCGAAAGATAGGGCGATCGCGTGACTCATCCGATACATGCCAAATGCCATAATGCCAGCAATGATAGAGCCAATCACACAGCGTTGAGCCGTGAGGGGTGGAGGGGTGCTGTCTGTCGCTTCAACTGGCACGTCAACGGGTGAAGCTTGAGGGGTAGAGTCTACAGATTGGGGGAGGTCACTCATAAAAGCTGCCGATAATGGGATTGGGTCTTTAACTTATTGTGCGACGTGAATTCCACAATGGCTAAATTGTGAAACCCATAATTCCAGGTCAGGATCGGCGATCGCGCTGCTCATCTGATCCGATAGCTGTTGGGCTTCAGCCTGAGTGTGCGTCAACGCAAAGACGGTAGGACCAGAACCAGACATCATGGTTCCCAAAGGCTGCCTATCCCGAAACCGCTTTTGCAAATCAGCCACTTTGGGATAGTGAGACAGCACCACTTTTTCGAGATCATTGTGAAGCAACTGCCCAATTTGGGCGCTATCTCGATGGGCGATCGCGGTCAACATCGCCCCTGAACGCACTTCTCGACGACGGTTTACTTGAACCGTGGGTTCGCGTAAGTAAGATGATTCAAACTGCTGGCGATAGGTTTGATATGCCCAGGGCGTAGAAACTGAGAGGCTCCGATATTTTGCCAACACCACATACAGCTTATCTAAATCCAGTAGCGCATCAAGTTGTTCTCCCCGCCCGGTTGCGAGAGCAGTTCCACCAGTCACACAAAAGGGCACGTCTGACCCCAGTAATGCCCCCAATTCCTGGATTTCTGGCTGGGTCAGTCCCAGTTCCCACAGCAGATCCAATCCCACCAACACCGCTGCTGCATTAGTCGAGCCTCCTGCTAGCCCTGCGCCGACTGGAATGTGTTTATGAATTGTAATGTCTACTGCTCCAAACTGAGCGAAGGCTTTGGGAAACTGCTGGCTCATCAGGTGAGCGGCGCGATATGCCAGATTGCTCGTGTCGTTGGGCACTAAGGGATGATCACATTGCACGCGCATTGTCTCAGTTCCGTTTGATCGCAGATCAATTTGATCGGCTAAATCAACACTTTGCATCACCATCACCAGTTCGTGATAACCATCGGGGCGATCGCCCAAAATCTCCAAATACAAATTGATTTTTGCGGGTGCAATTAAAGAGTAACTACGCATAAAAAGTAAAGGTTTTCTAATAATATTAGGAGCTATAAATCGGCGACTAACTGATTACTCAGCAAGACCCATTGTTCTACGCTTAAATCTTCGGCGCGTGATTGGGGATTGGCACCCAAAGTTTCCAATAATTGAGACACGCGATCGCGATCAATCAAACTTTGCAAATTATTTCGTAGCATTTTTCGTTTGCTGCCAAATCCTAATCTCAGCAAGGTTTCAAAAAAACAAGGATCAGTCGCCATAGGCTGAAAAGTTCGAGGTCGCAGACGAATCACAGCAGAATCAACCTTGGGCGGAGGCTGAAATGCTTTGGCTGAAACATCACAAATAAAATCGCATTCAGCTAAGTATTGCACCCGCACGGTTAAGGCTCCAAAATTGGTTGAGCCAGGTTTGGCATTCAGGCGCAACGCCACTTCTTTCTGCACCAGTAATACAATTGATTCAAATGGGTTTTCGGCTGGACAAGCGATCGTGCCTAATAGCTTTTCAATAATGGGTCCCGTAATGTTATAGGGAATATTGGCAACGACTTTATTGGGATTTTGGAACTCTGGCAAAGGTGCCAGCATTAAGGGCAGATCTAACGTCAAAAAGTCTTCTTGCAACAGTAAGAAAGTATCAATCTTGCCGAACTTTTTAATTAATAGTTCACATAAATCTCGATCGATTTCCACCGCTACTACAGAGTCGGCTAGGGGCAATAACTGTCGAGTTAATACGCCAGTACCGGGACCAATTTCTAAAACGCGATCGCCTCTATTACCAAAATCAGCTTTTTTACTAGAATCAGCTTTTTTAAGCTCAGCCGCCGCGATGATACTGTTCAACGCTTTTTCGCTCTTTAGCCAATGCTGGGCAAACTGTTTACGCGGTGTGGGCACAGAGTTACTCCGGTATTCCGATTAGTTCACCCGATCCAGCCATCACTTCACCGATCGCAAACGCGGCGATATTTTCAGCCGCAAAATGCTGAAGGGTTAAGTCTACTTGAGCCGGGGGCACCAACACCACAAAACCAATGCCCATATTAAAGGTGTTAAACATACCCGAAAGACTGACATTCCCCTCTTGCTTCAACCACTGAAATAGGGGTGGCACTGTCCAAGAAGCGAGATCAATCTGCACCGATTGCCCCTGACCCAAACAGCGGGGCAAATTTTCGGGCAAACCGCCGCCGGTAATGTGTGCCATACCGTGAAGGGTTAAGCCTGCCTGCCGCGCCTGCAAAATGGGCTTAACATAGATTTGGGTAGGAGTAAGTAAACTCTCGCCCAAAGATTGCCCCTCAAAACTGGCAGGACGATCGCCCAGATCAAAACCGCGATCGCGGATAATTTTTCGGACTAGGCTAAATCCATTGCTGTGAACGCCTTGACTCGCCAACCCGATCGCCACATCGCCAATCTGCACCTGAGAGCCATCCAACAACTGGCTTTTTTCCACCACACCGACACAAAAACCTGCCAAATCGTATTCTCCCGATTGATAAAATCCAGGCATCTCGGCGGTTTCGCCCCCCAGCAAAGCGCATCCTGCCAAACGGCACCCTTTGGCAATTCCGTCCACGACTTGGGTTAACTGCTCTGGTTCTAAATGCCCGGTTGCCAGGTAATCTAAAAAAAACAGCGGCTCTGCACCACAGGTCAGCACGTCATTGACGCACATTGCGACCAAATCGATCCCGACTGTATCGTGCTGATTGAGACTGTGTGCCAGTTTGAGCTTCGTCCCAACGCCATCGGTTCCAGAAACCAAAACAGGTTGATGGTAACCTGCGGGTAGCTCAAATAAGCCACTGAATCCCCCAAATGAGCCTAAAACACCGGGACGAGTGGTACTAGCGACTAAACTGCGGATGCGATCGACAAACGCCCGCCCCATTTCAACATCAACTCCTGCATCCCGATATTCCATGCAGATCTGCCAGCAACGACTCGGATGCCATTGTACTCTTTCGTCTTCCACAACTTAAAGGTTTGTCTCTGAATGCCGAAGAGAACTGCGGATGAATGGCGCTGATAAATAGCTAAATTTGCAGCTAAATTTGCGATCGCAAATATAAAGTTTTGATGAAGCTGAAAATAAAAATCCTGATTGAACGACTATCCAAAAAGTCTTAACTATCGGTCTTTTAAGGTTCATTAATCGTTAGAAATTTTTCCGGAATCTTTTGGGATCATTTACCATCACTGATCCCCAATACGAAAACTTCATGATAGTCTGTTGCAGTTCTCACTTATTAGGAGCGAAATCGAACCGATTACGGGTTAAAACCACGAGCTTTCATGCAGATTCATTAATTTTCGGCATTCAAACCACACGTTTCAACCGTGTCGTTTGAAAAAATGCAGACGAATCATGCGGAACTCGAACCCCAATGATGTGTCTTTTACCCAATGGAATATGACTCAAAAACTTTTTGGCAGTTTAACTGCATCCCTGTTGATTGCAACCCTGGGTGTTTCCACCTCAAGTAATGCCACTCCTGTTGAATCCAGTAAACAGATCTCCAGTGCAAGCCTTAAGCAGACCAATCCAAAAGCAACCCCCAGCGAAACCGCAGCCGAAACTGCACCGTCATCCGACAAATCTTTGAATACTGTTACTCAGTCTGAAGAGGTTGTGAAAGTGGGTGAACAAGTGACTAAACCTAAGTTTGATAGCACTAAAGAGATCATTGCTAAGGTTCAGCCTCATGAAATCTCTGGACAGAAAGTTGCCACCTTGTATGTCCGTAATATTCCAGTTTTAACGTTCAAGGGTTCCGTCAGCGCTTCTAAGAGTGATGTAAAACTTGGAACTCAACTGAAAAAGTCTTCTAATTCTACCAATGCTCAGTCTTTGAACCTGGCGAAAGCGTTGTCCTCTCCTTCCCTTACTTCGCTGCTCAGTTCTTCAAAGCCCTTATCTGAGCTAGATTCACAGGAACTGAATCTTAGCAGTATGGACGCTGCCTTTTCTGAAAATGACCCCGTTTGGAGAGCCACCGCGATCGCGGCAAAACTGAATCAGCTTTATCTCAACGGGCTAGATGCAGATAAGATTACTGTCACTTGGGGCGGTCAAGTCGCTGAGGCAACCGGACGCGATCGCTACCTTATCCAGGTCGATACCCTCAAAATTGCGGTAATTGATGCCAACACCGTTCTGCCCGATTCCACCCGCAATCTAGAAAAAGATGCGCTCCAAGCAACCAATCGCTTGAGACGGCTTTTAGGCGATGCGTCACCGCTGCGTGAGGTCACTGGCAAACCAAGCGCCTGGAGAAATCAAACCATTTCCTTGGGACCCATCCGATTTAAGTTGACCGGATTGGCATCGTGGTATGGACCCGGCTTTCACGGCAACCGCAGCGCTAGCGGTGAAGTCTTCAATCAAAATGCAATGACTGCGGCTCACAGAACCCTACCGTTTGGCACCCAGGTTTTAGTAACCAACGTAAACAATGGGCAATCGGTCGTAGTTAGAATTAACGATCGCGGTCCCTTCCACGGCAACCGGATTATTGATCTGTCTACGGCGGCGGCGCGTGTGTTGGGTGTTGTGCAATCGGGAGTTGCCCTCGTTAAGCTAGAGGTAGTTGATTCAAGAAGTGCGGCGGCTGTTAGCAAGTAAGCACTTTAGCAGTCAGTCAAACTACCTGGAAAGGTTAGTTTCATCGTTAATCAACGGGAAAGACGTTGAACCTTCGCTAAACCTGTTCTCATCACAGGGCTATCTTTTAGCTCGATAAAATTTTTAGGCGTGAATGGTACTGAAAAGGCTATTCACGCTTTTAATTTTTTTGAGTATTGGCGATTTCGCCCATTAGCCCAATCAAGGGCACCGTTGATTCAACTCCTTTACTTTGAATTAGAACTCCAAAATCACCTAAACCCAGCGGATTAATCAAGTTGTGTAAAGCATCGCGGTGACGAAGAATCTCCTGAATCGATCGCGCCTCTGTTGCAGGAGACTGACCTAGAGCCGTGAGGCGATCGCCTAATCCTAGAGCCATCAAAAACAACGCTTGCTTGGTATATCCGACGGAGTTCAATCCAGAAAGTTCCCCTTGTTTTACTAATGCGGTGAAATCAACGTGAGCCGTGATATCCTGCTGCCCTACATGGCGATAAGGGTCTGAGTGATGCTGATGCTGGAAGTAGCATTGGAGCGTGCCCAATCGATTGGGATGATAGTAGCGATCGCTGGGATAGCCATAATCAATCGTTAAAACATAGCCTCGTTGTAAATGAGCAGCAACCGTCGTCATCCAATCCAGTGCTGCCAAATTCACCTCAGTGCGATATCCATCGGCATAAAGGGGCAATTGCAGATCAATTCCAACAAAGTCAAAATATTCTGCTAGCTTCGGGGTTGAAAGGTCGCCAATAACCTCTACAAACTGAGTTTGCGAATTCTGCTGATTCACAGAAACGTAAACTTCCTTCAATTGTCCTGCGTCTAGCACTACTTGATGGACAGGCAATGCATCGATTAATTCATTAGAAAACCAGCAGCCTGTAATTGAACTTGGCAAATCTGCAAAATCGCACCAATCAATCAATGTTCCGGCTGCAAGAAACTGGCGCAGTTGGTGCTGTTGGGCTTGAATTAGAGTTGGCGATCGCTCAACAATCACATACGTCAAACACGCAAAACAATCGGGAAAATTGCGTTGTAAAGCAGTTAATATATCCACTGCTAGCAATCCTTGTCCGGCTCCCATTTCCACTAGGGTAAAGGGGCTTGGATGCTGCAAAAGTTCCCACATTTGGGCAAACTGTTTGGCTAACAACTCACCAAAATCAGCACCTAAGTGACAGGAGGTAAAAAAATCTCCGGCTGCACCGATTTGAGTAGAAGAGGACGCATAATATCCATAAAGCGGATGGTAGAGCGCCAATTCCATATACTCTGCAAAGGAAATTTTATGATCAGGACTCTCGATAATCCGTTGAGTGATTACGGTATCAAGAGTCCTTGGATGACTATTGGTCTCCAATTGCACAGTTTTTTCTTGCACAGCTTTTTCCAAACCCAATTGTGGCTTTTATTGTGACACAGACGGTCTAGCTGATAAAACTGCTGGCTCACTGCTTGAAAATGGTTATGAACCTGTGCGCCTTTTGCGCCTTTGCGATCGCTATTTAATTTTTTCAACACCACACTCCGGAGTCATTGCAGATTGGTTGACAACTACTCGGATTGGGTGGCATATTCTCGTGTATCACCATCAAACGAAATCGCAAACTTTCCTTGGGGCTGCATTTCCTTCAGAACTCTGAGGTAAGCTTCTGCGTCGTTTCTGCGGCGAAAGCGAATCACAGCGAGTTCTTTAAGATTGGGTAGCAGTTTACTAATGACCCAGGGATTTAGTCTTGCTTGGTAGTCCATAATTCACTTCTCGCTCTTTTAGGTTAATGATTGAAAGGTTAATGATTTAAGTCAAACCGGATGAACCACTAGCGCTAGCCGAAACACACCCTAGCCCAAAGGCAATAAACGCTATATGCAGTGTTATTCGTCAGTTGACACTACTATAGATAGTAGTTAAGGCTAGAAATCGCAAGCTTTTTTACAATTCGCAACAAAGATTGGCTGGCACTTCTAAAAAACTGTGCTATCAGGCTGTTAGAACAGTTCTCAAGAAAGAAGAATAGCCAATTCTTTTAAGGGCAATGCGTCTACTCAAAAACAACTGTGCGATTGCCATAGACCAACACGCGATTTTGCAAATGTAGGCGCACGGCTCTTGCTAATACGACTTGTTCCAAATCGTTACCTTTAGGATGCCCTCCAGCACGGTAGGATTTTGAATCTCTTGCGTCTCTCTGGGCAGCAGAGAAGAAATGCTGAAGTCAATCAATTTGACTTGTTGCGTTTCGGGATGAATCAGAATGTTAGCGGGTTTAAGATCCTTGTGAATGACCCGCTGTTGATGCAACTGGTGTAGGGTGTCTACCAATTGCAGGGCAATGGAAAAAAAGTCAGACTTCCTCCCCCACTCCCCTACGCGCCTCTTCCACTGATTGAGGGAGACACCACCAAAATCCTCCATGACGTAGATGTAGATGTAGCCGTTGCCGTTGCCGTAGGGTTCCAGGCTATAGGGTTGAATGATCCCTGAAAGGTTGAGATTTTTGGCGATCGCATATTGGTTTTGAAATTGCAAGAGTTCGCTAAACGTCGGAAACTCATTTCGCAATAGGTTGATCAGCAACCTGTGCTGATCAACCTGGCGCTGCCCCCGATAAACGATCGTTCTTGTGCCAGCATAGAGTTCTTCGATCGTGCAATAACCTGGAAAGTCTTGCTTTCCCTATCATGTGCTCCTCCTCTACGTTTACAAGGAATAAGTTCTTGCACTTTGAAACACGTTCTAACACGCTTTTCAATGCCTTTATAACTGCCTCGCTACCAGTATTCCCAGAGAGAATGAAGATAACACATAGGAATTTAGAAATCTGAAAGTTCGCAAACTTTGAAGTATTTAGAGCAATTAATCAACGGTTAAATCAACAAGTTTCTGGCGAAACATTGAAGCCCTACAGCAAGAATTTATTCTAAATTGCAAGAACCTATTCAAGGCGATCAGTCTTTGAAGTTGACTCCTCTGGATAATTAGTTAGAACATAAACTGATACCAGGTAAAAGCAACTTAATTGTTCTCCTTATTGAAGTAAGGATTGCGGGTAAAACCGATGAAGTGCTAAAAATACCTGAGTCAGCCGTTTATCGTCAATCGTGAGAGTTTCACGGTCATGTTCTAGATCTGTGGATACCTCTAAATCAGCAATCCAAATTCATAGCGATTGATGAACAGTCTAATGACTATTTCGTGTAACCAGATCGACTTAGAGTTTGGTCAAGAACTTGGAGAGAACGCTCGAACAGGCATAACAATAGTGCTGAGGAGAGTCGCGAAGTTTTTGGTGACAGTTGACCAAGGGCGCGATCGCAGCCAATCGGCACTGGCAAGGCTGCGCTGCTCCGCTTCGGCGCGATGAGTATAAAGATATTCCAGGGTTTCCACCAGTTCTTCCACATCCGATTCGCCCCAGCCTTCGACACCCACAAACTCGGCGGGTGCTTTGACACGGCGTTGCGATTGTAGCGGGAAGCCTAGGTTGTGTTGAGTCAGATCTCGGTTACCCGTGTTATTGGCAATCACCGTGGGCACTCCACAGGCAAGGCTAGCGATCGCGCTATAATTCAGTCCAGTTTCACAGCGGCTGGGGAAAACGGCAACATCAACTTGGTGTAAGACTGAACCCAGCATGGCGTAAGGCACAGGTTCCAGCACCCAGAAAGATTCACTAGGCAACCCATTTTGAGTCAGCCATTGGGCGGTTGCAAGCTGTCCCTGTGAGGCGAGGGCTGGGGTTCCGGTAACATGATGGGCGTGATCCAAATTTTGGAAGGAACTACCCTCTGTCCACCAAGCAGTTAATAGCAGCGCGTCAGGATGGCGAGTTTGGAAGGCTTTGAATGCGGCAATCAAAATATCCTGACCGTGAGTGTAGCTCAACTTGCCAGGGGAAAAAATGACGAAGCGATCGCTCAACCAATCGCCCTTTTTCCCTGGATAAAACAAGGTGGGATCAATGCCTTGCAGCCCGATTTGAGCAACTTCTAGTCCATAGCTTTTGAGCAGATCCGCATTCCAGGTGGAAGTTGTGATGATCGCTCGACAGGATTTTGCCGCTGCCAATGCCGGATTATCCAGGTGCGTATCTTCTAGGGCAACTAGGGCGATTGTCTGCTGTGGATCGGCAGGTGGACTAGGAGCGATCGGCGTAAAACCATCGGAGATCGCCTGGAGCCGCATTCCATTAAATTCATTACTGGCTTCTGCTTCGAGCGATCGCAGCAATGCCGTTTCCAGCGGAGTTAAAGCGCTAGAGGCAGACAGCGAATGTTGAAGCCTTGGCGCAAACTGGGAGTTTTGCCGTAGATTCAACGCTAATTGTGTTCCCAAAATTCCCCAATCAGTCATCCCGTTGAGGTGCCAGGACAAGGAAATGGCGAGTTTCGAGTTTCGAGTTTCGAGTGGCGTTTCTTGACTGACTGATGGTGCTATGAGGTGAATTTGGGATTCATAATTTGTACGTTGCACTCCACCATTCGTATTTTCCGTTTCGTCATTCATCATTCGGAATTCTTGCAAGGCTGCTTTTACCTGCTGCATGACGCTACTCCAATCACCGGGTTGGGGCTGGCGAAAGAGGCGCATAGTGGAATACCAGGGGCTATCGGTGCGATCGAGCATCCAGCGCCAGTCGGGGGCAAATGCTAGCAATACCCACACAGGTTTACCGAGCGCTCCGGCAAGATGAGCGACAGCCGTATCCACGGTGATGATCAGATCTAGTTGCTGAATCAGGCTGGCGGTATCCGCAAAATCCTGTAGCTCTGACCCAAGATCATCAACTGGCAAGTCTGGACTCAATTCGGCGGTTGCATCCCCTTTTTGCAGGCTGTATAAGGCGACATTTTCGAGGTTAAATAAGGGCTGAAATTGCTCCAAGCGGCACGATCTAAAGCGATTATTGCGGTGACTGGGGTTGCCTGCCCAGACAAGACCCACTTTGAATGACGAATGACGAATTGCGAATGACGAACTGCGGTTAGCGGCAAAAGGGTCTTTCTCCACTCGACACTCGACATTCGACAGTCGCAACTCTGCCCTTGGCATTGATAAGTAAGGAATCTCATCGGGGATGGTTTCTAGGGTGGTGCCGAGAATGCGGGGCAGGTTGAGCAGAGGTGCATGGACATCAAAGGGAGGTAGGAAGGCATCTTGGGGCACCAGTTGAGCGATGCTAGGGATCTGGGCAAGCAGGCGCAGCAGGGGTTCTTGGCATTCCACGATGACTCGTCCGCCATAGGCTTTGACGAGGGGCGCATAGCGGATAAATTGCAGAGTGTCGCCCATGCCCTGTTCGGCGTGAAGCAAGATGGTTTTGCCCTGGAGGTCACTGCCATCCCATTCTGGTTGAGTAAAGGGGCGAACTGCCCAACCTTCTTGCTGCCAGCGCCATTGATATTCTACAAAACCGGTGGTGAAGTCGCCGATGAGCAATAGGGCATGTCCCAGGTTTTTGTGGGCGTTGACGAAATCGGGCTGGAGCGCGATCGCCCGACGATAAGCCGCGATCGCCTCGGATACTCGATTCGATCGCCGCAGAGCAAACCCTAAATTATAGAATGCATCAGGTGAATCCGGTCTTGCTGCCACAACCTGTTCTGCATGGTGTACCGCTGCTTCTGGACGATTTAACTCCAACAGCGCCACGCTCAGGTTTTGATGCACATTTGGATTAGCCGGATTCAACGCCAGCGATCGCTCATAGCAGGCGATCGCGTCTTCCCATTCCTGCTGTTCTTGTAATGCGCCGCCCAAGTTGCCCCAACCTTCGGCAAAATCGGGCTGGAGATGGGTTAAATGCCGTAAGTGAGCGATCGCCTCTTCATACCGCTTTGTTTGGCATAAAATCACGCCCAACACATGCAGCGCATCTGCTTGATCCGGCTGCTGCTGCAAAACTTGACGATAGATCTGCTCCGCCCCAGTCAGTTCTCCGTTGTGATAATACTGAAGGGCGGCTTCGAGGGAGTGTCGAATGTCGAATGTCGAATGTCGGGGAGCGGAAAGAGAATGTTGAATGTCGAATGCTAAGTTTTGAGTTTGAAATTCATTATTCGCACTTCGCACTTCGTCATTCGCACTTCGCACTTCGTCATTCGTCACTCGTAATTCTATTTTGACTTGCTGCATCACGCTCTCCCAATCGCCGGGTTGGGGTTGGCGGAAAATTCGCACGGTGGGATACCAAGGGCTATCGTCGCGGTGCAGCATCCAGCGCCAGTCAGGGGCAAAGGGCAAGAGTAGCCAAGTGGGTTTGCCCAAGGCTCCGGCAAGATGGGTGATGGCGGTGTCTACGCTGATGATTAGGTCTAGTTGCTGAATCAGGCTGGCAGTATCCACAAAGTCGGTGAGCAAGTCGCGCAGATCGTGAACTTGGGTATGGGTTTGCAGTAGGGCAGTATCGGTGTCACTGCGATCTTTTTGTAGGCTGTAAAATTTGACATTGGGCAAATCTGCTAGAGACAGCAAGGATGCCAGCGGCGCAGCACGATTGCGATTGTAGGGGTTTTCAGGATTACCAGACCAGACCAAACCGACTTTCAATGGCGAATGAAGAATTTCGAGTTGCGAATGAGTGACTTCTGCCTCCCTTTGATACTCGCCATTCGGCAACCGACATTCGGAACTGGGTGGCTTGAGATAGGGAATGTCGGCAGGGACGGTTTCCAGGGTGATTCCCAGGATGTTGGGTAGGCTGAGTAGAGGTGCCTGAATATGGTAAGGCGGTGGAGCGCTGCCATAGGGGACGAGAGTTTCCACGCCTGGAAAATTCTGTAGCAAATTGACGAGGGGCGGATGGCATTCCAAAATGACGCGACCACCAAGCTGCACGACTAAGGGCACATAGCGGACAAATTGAATCAGGTCGCCCATGCCCTGTTCTGCATGGAGGAAAATCAGTTGCCCGTTAAGCGGGGAGCCATCCCAACGAGGACCAGGGAAGTCGCGCAGGGATTTGAAACTGGGCAGATTGACATGTTTACGCCATTCATATTCTGCAAAGCCACGCTCTAGATCGCCACCCACCAGCAGGGTCAAGGCTTTGTTCCAGTGCGCTTCCGCAAAATTGGGTTCGATCGCGGTTGCCTGGTCGTAGTACTGAATCGCGGTTTGCAGGTCGCCTTCATCGCGAAAAATATTGCCCCAGTTATTGTAGGCTTTGGCGTAGTCAGGTTTTAAGCCGATCGCCTGCTCATAGTAAACAGCAGCTTCGGCAAAATTACCCATTTCTTTGAGGGCATTGCCCAAATGGTTCAGCGCTTGGGGAAAATTGGGACGTAATGCCACGGCTTGGCGATAGGCGGCGGCGGCTTGCTCAAAGTTGTTCATGGCATAGTAAGCAAGCCCCAAATTATTGTGGGCATCGGCATAGGTGGGGTTTGCGGCGATCGCCTGCTGGTAATGCTGCACGGCTTCCTCTAAGCGCCCCTTTTCCCGGAGCGCATTGGCATAGTTGTTATGGGCATCGGCATAATCGGGCTTCAGCGCCAGCACCTTTTGATAATGGGCGATCGCCTCATCAAATTTGCCCTGTTCATGCAAAGCAACCGCCAGATTGTTGTAGGAATCGCAGTGGTTCGGATCAGCCGCGATCGCCCGTTGATAGTGGGCGATCGCCTCCTCCAAATTGCGCTCCTGATGTGCCATCAGTGCCAGCAAATGCCAGCCATCTGCCAACTCTGGCTGCTGTTCCAGCACCGCTCGACAAGTCTGTTTTGCCGCTTCAATTTGTCCTGCTTGATGGTGCCGCACTGCCACTTTGAGCGATTCGGGCAAAGGAGGGGCGAGGGGTAAGAAGTTTTGAGTTTTGTTCGCGTAGCGTTCCTGTAAGGAATATTTTGGGTTTTGAGTTTTGAGTTTTGAATTTTGAGTGGGGGAGGTGAAGGCAAGGGAAGCAGTCTTTACGTCAATACCTTTGCCCTTTTGTTTTTTGTGCTTCTTGTTTTTTTTCTCTCTTCCTTGTTCCCTCTCCTCTCTTCCCTGTTCCCTGTTCCCTGTTCTCCTCTCTTTGCCCCCGGTCGTTTGCTCTACCAACGCAACTTGCAGGTCTTCCAATACCGACTCCCAATCACCATAGCTGGGCTGGCGAAATAGTCGCATAGTGGGATACCAAGGGCTATCAGGGCGATCGCACATCCAGCGCCAGTCGGGGGCGAAGGGCAATAATAACCAAGTGGGTTTGCCCAAGGCTCCGGCAAGGTGGGCGACGGCAGTATCGACGGCGATGATTAGATCCAATTGCTGCATGAAGGCGGCAGTGTCGGTGAAGTTGTCCAACCGCGATCGCAAATCCTGGACTTCTGGATGCGCTTGCAAGAGTTCTAAATCTTTGGGCTTGGGTTCTTTTTGCAGACTGTAAAGAGTGACACCAGGAATTTCGGCAAGGGGAAGCAAGAACTCTAGGGGACAAGTGCGCGATCGATTGTAAGGATTTTGAGGATTACCATCCCAAACAAAGCCGATCTTTAAGGCGGAAGAGGCAAGGGGCGAGGGGCGAGGGGTGAGAAGAAAATCTGTGGATTTTGGAGCGAGTAAATAGGGGATATCAGCGGGAATCGTGTCGAGGGTGGTTTTAAAGATATAGGGCAAGCTCATTAGCGGCGCGTGGACATCGAAGGTAGGTAGCGCGGTGCCGTAGGGAATGATTTGTTCGAGGTGGGGAATGGTTTGCAGCAGGTTAACGAGGGGCGGGTGGCATTCCAGGAGGATGTGTCCGCCTTGCTGAGCAACGAAGGAGACATAGCGGATAAATTGGATGGTGTCGCCCATGCCCTGTTCGGCATAGAGCAAGATGGTTTTGCCATTCAATGGGCTGCCATCCCAGCGGGGTTGGGTAAAGTTGCGCGGGGGATTTTGTTCAATAAATTTGCTCCACTGAAAGCGCTGCTCGTATCCGGCAAATCCATTTTCTAGGTCGCCAATCAGCAGATAATTAAGCGCTTTGTTCCAGTGGGCTTCAATAAAATCGGGTTGGAGTTCGATCGCGCGATCGTAGGCAATAAACGCAGCATCCAGATCCCCAGAGTTGCGCCGAGCAATACCCAAATTATTGTAAGCACCAGCAAAATCGGCATGGGTGGCGATCGCCTGCTCAAAATGCTCAAACGCTTCGTCAAATTCGCCCATGTATTGCAGCATGTTACCCAGATTGCTCCGCACTTCGGCAAGCTCAGGCTTCAGTTCAACGGCTTTGCGATAACAGGCGATCGCCTCCTCTAAGCGATTGAGTTCTTGGTAGGCGTTGCCCAAGTTATTGTGAATTTCGGCAAAACCGGGCTGAAGCGAGAGCGCCTGTTCCAGGTAGGAAATCCCTTCTACGGTTTTTTTCTGATCCCGCAATACGGCTCCCAAATTGCTTAAAGCTTCGACAAAATTGGGGCGCAGTTCTAAAGCGCGGCGATATTCGGCTACCGCTTCATCGCGTTTGCCCTGCTGCTGCAAGGCATTACCCAAATTGTTACAGGCTTCGGCGTAAGCAGGGCGTAGTTCTAATGCTTGACGATAGGAGGCGATCGCGGCTTCAATCTGCTTATTTTCCAGCAGAATATTACCCAAGTTATTGCACACACCGGGATAGTTAGGACGAATCACGAGCGCCTGTTTGAATGCCGCGATCGCCTTGTCTATCTTTCCCTGCTCTTGCAGCACCATCGCCAAATTGTTGTAGGTTTCGGCGGAGTCGGGTTTTAGGATTAGCAACTGATTAAACTGGGCAATCGCTTCATCAAGCTTGCCTTGTTGATGTAGGGTGGAACCTAAGCTGGTGTGGGCATCAAAATAATTTGGCTTAAGGGCGATCGCCTGCCGAAAATAATCAACGGCTTGGTCGAATTTGCCCTGAAGCCGCCAAATAATGCCGAGATTATGATGCGCTTCCACATAGTTAGGTTTCAGTCGGAGCGCAGTTTGATAAGACTGAATCGCTTCGTCAAGGTTGCCTTGCTCCTTATAACTAATGCCGAGATTATTGTGTGCCTCGGCATAATTAGGGTTTAGCGCGATCGCGTCTTGATAACAGGCGATCGCTTCCTCCGCACTACCGCTTTCCTTTAAAGCATTGCCCAAATTGCTCATCACCTCTGGCTGATTGGGCTTCAGCGCTAAAGCCTTGCGATATTGCTCTACCGCTGCTGAATATTGCCCCTGAGCTTTCAGTACGATCGCCACGCTGTTATGCGACTCGGCACTAGGTTTCAACATCAGCACCCGCTCAAAATGGGTGAGTGCTTCGTCATAATGACCCTGTTCATGCATCAAAGCCCCCAGCAAGTTGAGGGCATCAATCGAGTCGGGTTGCTGCTGCAAAAGCGATCGATAGACCTGCTCAGCCTCAGCCGTGCGTCCGGCTCTCTGGTGGTCGAGGGCAGTGGTAATTGAAATCGGCGCGTGGTTCATCGGCGGCTCCCTGCCCGTGCTGTCTGGCTGACTATTTTATCTACCCTGTCGCAATAACGGGTGATCGTTTTAGAATTTTCTGTTAAGAAATAAAGAGTCTTCAACAATTTTGGTAACGACTTGAGGCATAAAGTCCCAAGCTAGTCGTCATTTATCTTGCCACACTGACCGATATTGAGGTTGTCCTTTTTTATCAAATTAGACTTTCCAAAAGTGTTGACGTTGAAGCGCTTTCACAGTTTTACGGATGTATTCAGGATGGCTCATTGCTTAAATATCCTCTAAATCTATTCTATGAAAAATATTTTTTAGTTTGGTTAGATAAATAAAGCTTGTTGAACCATCCTATTTTCTGGGAACTCTTTACCTGTAAGGTTTTTATAGGTGCTGAAGCTAGGAAATTCCTGGGAAATTTGGATGATCGTAATCACTAAATTTCAATTTTAGAAAAGAAAAACGCAGGTATAAAACTGCAACTTGACACTCTCCAAAATATCTTTAGAAAGCTTCTTTAAGTATGAGTACCGCAGTGAACCCGATAATAACCGCACCCTACGATTTAACCAATTGCGATCGCGAACCGATTCATATTCCTGGGTTTATTCAGCCCCATGGAGTTTTGTTAGTCCTGCAAGAACAGGATCTCAAAATATTACAGGTTAGCAATAACATCGAGAAAGTTTTTGAGTTGTCCGCAAGTTCACTACTGAATCAAACCTTAGATAAGCTGCTGGGCGATTATCAAACAGATACCTTAAAGCAGGCACTTAAAAACCATTTAGATTTACAGGCAGTGAATCCCTTTAAGTTATCTATTCAATCCACGAATAAAAGTAATAGTTTTAATGGATTACTGCATCGCTCCGAAAACTTTTTAATACTTGAATTAGAACCTTCCTTGTCTCAAGAAGTTCTAGGTTTCTTAGATCTTTATCATCTCACTCGCACTTCTGCCAAAAGCATTCAAAATACAAAATCCTTTCAAGATCTTTGCCAAGTGATTGTGCGTGAAATTCGCAAGCTAACTGGACTCGATCGCGTGATGCTCTACAAATTTGATCCTGAAGGGCATGGCAGCATTATTGCAGAAGAAAAGCAAGAACAGTTAATTCCATTTTTAGGGTTGCGCTATCCCAAAACGGATGTACCCCAGCAGGCACGGCAGCTATATCTAGACAATTGGATTCGCTTAATTACTGATATTAACTATGAGCCAGTAGAGCTTGTTCCGATCGCGAATCCAATGACTCAGCAACCCACTGATTTGAGCCAGTCAGTATTGAGAAGCGTTTCACCGTTGCATGTTGAATATTTGCAAAATATGGGAGTTGCGGCTTCCATGTCGATTTCAATTATTAAAGATGGGCAGCTATGGGGATTGATTGCCTGTCATCACTATTCGCCCAAGTTTGTTTCTTATGAAATTCGATCAGCCTGTGAATTTTTAGGACAGGTAATGTCATTGCAAATTTCCTATGTTGAAAACCAAGAACATCAAGACTATCGAATTGGTTTAAAGACCACTCATAATCAACTTGTTGAAAAAATGCTGCGATCGCCGTCCTTTGTGGATGGTTTATTCGATGATCAACCTAATTTACTTGATTTAACCAATGCTCATGGGGCAGCCATTTGGAACTCTGGAGATTGTCGAACGATTGGCATTACCCCTTCAATAGATCAGATTCAAATGATTGTTGAGTGGTTAGCAAAAAGCAGCGATCGCGATGTTTTTCAAACCCACTGCCTTTCTAGTGTGCTGCCCGAAGCGAAAACATTTAAAGACTCTGCAAGTGGCTTATTAGCAGTTTTAGTATCGCCTCGACACTATATTTTGTGGTTTCGCCCTGAAGTGATTCAAACGGTCAATTGGGCTGGAAATCCTCAAAAGCCGATTAGTCAAGATGAAGCTGGCAACGTGCGATTGTCTCCCCGGAAATCGTTTGATTTGTGGAAAGAAACGGTGCAGTTTCAATCACTGCCCTGGCTAACTTGCGAAGTTGATGCCGCGATCGAACTTCAGCAAGCGGTTGTGAAAGCGGTGTTATATCAAGCGGCTGAATTGGCAAAACTAAATCATGCATTACAGCGATCAGAAGCTCAAGAACGTGAGAAAGCAGCACAACTCGCGATCGCCCTCCAACAGCTTCAGGAAGCGCAAACTCTCCTCATCCACGGTGAAAAAATGTCGAGTTTGGGGCAACTTGTGGCAGGCATTGCCCATGAAATTAATAATCCGGTTAATTTCATTTATGGAAATCTCGATCATGCCAATCAATATACTGAAGGTTTGTTGAACATTTTGGCGCTTTATCAAACAACTGTTGTTGAACCCAATGCTGCAATTCAACAAGCGATCGATGAGGTTGATCTAGAGTTTTTAAAAGAAGATCTGCCAAAGTTGCTTAAATCAATGCAGGTCGGTTCAGAACGGATTAGAAACTTAGTCACTTCGCTGCGAAATTTCTCACGGTTGGATGAAGCCGAAATGAAATCGGTAGATATTCATGAGGGTATTGATAGCACCTTGCTAATTTTGGGACATCGCCTTAAACCTTATTCCGACCATCCCGGTATTCAACTCATTAAGCAGTATGGCGAGTTGCCCTTAGTCAGTTGTTATGCGAGTCAGCTAAACCAAGTCTTTATGAATCTGTTGGCAAATGCGATCGATGAATTAGAAACCCGCGATCGCACTCGTAGCATGGATGATGTGAAAGCCAATCCCAGCACGATTCACATTGCTACGGCAGTCATTTCGCGATCGCCCTCGTCTAATCATTCAAGTACTAATGGCTTAGCTCACTCTGCTCCAGCCGATTTTGTTGTAATTCGGATTAAAGACAATGGTTCTGGAATTCCTGAAGAAATTCAATCCCGATTATTTGATCCATTTTTCACGACAAAACCAATCGGGCAAGGAACCGGAATTGGGCTAGCCATTAGCCATCAAATTACCGTCGAAAAACATAAAGGAACGCTGAAATGCATTTCTCAGCCGGGTCAAGGAACCGAGTTTATTATTGAAATTCCCCTCCATTCGTAGTCAGTTAAATGGGGTGCATCCCACATTTGTAACCAAATGTACCTGTTCCCTCTACATCTTGTTTTTATTAGCAGAATCCTAATATGTCAGTTGTATTCGCCTGTGTGAGGCAATGGACGCAATGTTGAATTTTCTCTAGCCTGAGCAAACTATCTTGCTTGAGATCTCAATAGGCATAGGAGCAAAGCAGTTTGGATTTTATTGTGATGGATACGGAAGGGAGTCCAGAACTTCGGGAGATTGCCATTCTCGACTGTCAAGGACATCTGATCTATGAAGCTTTTTCTTCTGATCACCTCGAAAATTACAGCATCCGACTCAACCTGAAGCCGCTTAATAAAATTGTTCAAGATGTCGCCAAAATTATCCAATCGAGGCGCGTAATCTGCCACTATGCCAAACACGATCTGGAAGTGTTACAACATAGCTTTCACAAAGTGCAAGCCCCTTGGATAGACGTTGCTTTTAGCTGTACTTGGGAACTTACCAAACAAAAGTTTCAGGTAGATAGCTATTCGTTAGACCACTTAAGCAAATATCTCCATCTCAAAGTCAACGGCAAGCGCTTCAATTCAAATCAGGCTCACACTGCTCGGTATGATGCAGAATTTACCTATCAACTCTACTTAAAAATTCTAGAAAATCAGCAGGCAATGACACAAACCCAACCGCATTCCACCGCCAATCCTTTTAGCAGTAGTCGCGTTGATACCCCTTTTCAAGATCACATTGATTTCCAATCAATTTATCACGCTGAATTTGAACTGCTTAAGTCTAGTCTAGGTGACATTAAAGCTGACCCTAACCAACAAAGCAAAGGCGCGATCGTCATCGGTGAACCTGGTTCGGGCAAGACTCACTTGATCATGCGGATGGCTAAGGAACTGTTGCGTACCAATCGCCTGCTGTTTATCCGACAACCCAACAACGCCGAGCATGTTCTACACCACACCTATTCTCGAATTTTGGAATCTTTTGCTGAGAAGGTAATTGGCAGCGATCGCACTCAACTCGAACTGCTCATTGCGAATAGTTTTGTCAAAATTCTTAACTCACTACCCACGGTGACTAGCACTCAAAGGGGACAGGAGATTCTCGCCGCGCTTCAGAATAATAGTCTGAATCTTTATAGCCGTTTAGGAGCAGAAGATACCCAACGCAATCGAGAAAACTGGCAATATATTGAACGTCATCTCAACGAATGGTGGAGTCAAAAGTACACAGCGGCTAGCTATTCTACAACAATTCTCAAAGGAATTATCAAGTTTTGTAGCTATAGTGACTTAAGGAAAAAAGACTTGGCAAGACGATGGTTAGCGGGTTACGAACTTGAAGATGATCAAGCCGAAAGCATTGGTTTAGACAATTGGCAGACAGATATTAGTCGAGAAGAATTTGCGCTAGAAGCAATTAAGGTATTTGGCAAACTATCAACTCTTGATGAACCTCTAATTATTGTTTTTGACCAGCTAGAAAGCTTAGGACTAGCTCACAACAAACCTATTTTGGAGAGTTTTGGATCTGCTGTCAAAGAAATTTTGACGCATGTTCCCAATAGTTTGATTATTCTTAATTTGTTTCCTGAGCGCTGGGAGCAATTCAAAACATTTTTCGATGGTTCTGTGGTTGATAGAGTTTCTGAATATATCGTCAGATTAGAACGTCCTAGCGTTGAGCAACTAGAGAAGCTTTTAGCCCTTAAAGCAACATCTGTGGGGCTTGAGTTAGCTGATCTCTTCAATTCCTCAGAACTTAATAATATTCTTACTCAAGGCTCAATTCGGGCGGTTTTTAATCGTGCAAGTGCTTACTTTCGCTACAAAGTCAACAATATTCCAGTCCCGATCGACCATCAACCCTCTGCCAAAAATCCTTCGATTGAGTTTAGAGTTGAACAACTTGAACAGGTAATTTCTCAGATTGCGAATCTGGTTCGACCTTTTATAAACAGCCCATCTATCGAAGCTTTCTCCGAGATTGCAGGTCTAGAAATACCCTCAACTGCTCCACAAGAAGTCAATAACTCACCCGTTAATCTTCGCAATCAACCTCAGAGGACAGGGACTCAGAGAAGGCAGCTTTCTGTAGAAGACTCAATTCTTGAATATCTAGAATACAAGAAAGATGATTTGCTCGATGCCTACAATAAACCGACTATCATTAATGATGCAGATGACATCGGAAAGTTAGCTGCGATCGCTGAGGCTTTTAAGCTGTATCGAGCGTTAGATTTTTATCCTCTGCGGCTAGGAAAAAGTAAATTACCAGAGCATTTTAATATTAAGACTTCTCAAGGGGAAATTGTGATTGGCTTCCTCAACGCCAGTGGGAGTAGTTTTACGTCTCGCATCAAAAACTTTAATCAGTTAGTGGCTAGTCATCCCACAACTAAGTTTTTTTTGGTTAGAGATGCCCGTGAATCTGCAATTACTAGTAAAGTCGGCTCAGATGAAATTGCAAAACTGAACTACAGCCCAAATGGTCAATTTCTCATCAGTGAGCAGAGCGATCGCGTGAATTTTGACCTGACTTATAACCTGATTATTGATATTCAAGAAAGAGATTTAGAAGTTGACTTGGCAGTGGCTTTGCGTGTCTTGACTTCTTATTTGAATGATTACTGGCTCGTTTCAGCTTTGGGTGGTTATTAGCTCGACTTTATCCATTTTCAAGATGAGAGCTTCTTTAATCCCATATGGAACTATATCTAGACTTTGCAGGCATTCTCTAAAACCTAATAACTAACGTTATTCCTCCTATGTCGCTCAGAAAGCCAATCACCTTCAACGAGATTTTCTTCTGGCTAGCCGTTTTCGTTCTCTGCCTCTTTTGCCTTGCGCCAATTTTATGGCAGGTATTAACCTCCTTTAAGGTGAATGAGGATATCGCCGCGATTCCCAATATTTATATTCCGACTCGCCTGACGCTAAGCCACTACATTGAACTATTTACCCGCAAACCCTTTCTGCGGTATTTGCTGAATAGTACTTTCGTGTCCCTGACTTCTACCTTCCTGTGCTTGGCAATTGGCACTCCCGCCGCCTACGCGATCGCTCGTTTGCGTCCTTTAGGTGGCAACCTAATCCAGCTTGCGATTCTGCTCGTCACCTTATTTCCTAGCATTTTGCTGTTGCAAGGCTTGCTCGAAATCATCCAGTTTTTCCAGTTAGGCAATAATTATTTGGCGCTGATCATTCCCTACACTGCCATGAACCTACCATTAACGATTTTGGTCATGCGGAGCTTTTTTGCCCAACTGCCTAGAGAACTAGAAGATGCTGCCAAAGTCGATGGCTATAGCACCTGGCAATTGCTAATACAAATCCTCACACCGTTGACCCTGCCTGCGCTGGTTACTACGGGGATTCTGACTTTTATTGCCGCCTGGAATGAGTTTATCTTTGCCCTCACTTTTATCACCGAAGAAACCATGAAAACGGTTCCTGTTGCGTCTGCTCAGTTAGGTAGCGCTTCGGTATTCGAGATTCCCTACGGTCCGATCGCTGCTGCTACTGTGGTCGGCACGATTCCGCTGGTGATTCTTGTCCTGTTCTTTCAACGGCAAATTGTGCAAGGGCTAACCGCAGGAGCAGTCAAAGGGTAGTTATGAATTGTGAGTTTTGAGTTTTGAGTTGCGGGAAATGATTGAATTGGAAAAACTATTCTTTTGCTATTTCTTCAAGAATTGGCGCAGCAACTAAACTGGGTCAGGAATCTTGAGCTTCTCATTCAAGACGAAGACCTAATTATTGGCGAAACTTGCAAGTCTTCACTCAATTCAAAATTTAGAACTCAAAACTCAAAACTATTCTCCTCAAACTACTTTCCTCTCATGTCCAAACTCCAACTGATTCACCTCAACAAAACCTTTAGTCCTAGTGTGGTTCCGGTTAAAGATATTAATTTGACGGTGGAGGATGGCGAATTTTTGAGCCTGTTAGGTCCGTCGGGCTGTGGCAAATCGACCATTTTGCGGATGATTGCCGGACTAGAGGAGCCAACGCGGGGGCAAATATTGATTGACGATCGCGATGTGACGCAACTGAAACCGGGCGATCGCAATATTGCCATGGTGTTTCAAAGCTATGCCCTCTATCCCCACATGACGGTATATAAAAACCTGAGCGCGGGGCTGAAACTAAAGCAAGTGCCCAAGGATGAACGCGATCGCCGGATTCAAACCGTCTCGCATATTTTGGGCTTAGAGGATTTAATGCAGCGTAAGCCGGGGCAACTTTCCGGAGGACAACGCCAGCGAGTGGCAGTCGGCAGGGCATTAGTCCGAAACCCCGATGTGTTTTTGTTGGATGAACCCTTGAGCAATCTAGATGCCTTGCTGCGAGAAAACGTCCGCGCGGACTTAAAGCAAATCTTCGCTAGCCAAAGCGTACCTGTGGTTTATGTCACCCATGACCAAACGGAGGCAATGACGCTTTCCACCAAAGTTGCTGTCCTCAACAATGGCTATTTGCAGCAACTCGATACGCCCGATCGCATCTACAATCATCCCGCCAATCAGTTTGTTGCTAGTTTTGTCGGCAGTCCTCGCATGAACCTGATTTCGGTGCCTTGCCAAGCGGAACAAGCACTCTTGGGCACCTGCAATATTCCGCTGCCAACGACTGCCAAAGCACCGCCTCAGATCATGCTCGGCATTCGCCCGGAACATCTGCAACTGGCACAGCCCACCGATCAGTACACGATTCAAGGACAAGTATTTTTGGTGGAAAACTTAGGAATATACAAGCTGGGCAGCATTCGGAGCATGAGTAATCAAGGAGTGCCAATGGTGCTGCGATCGATGCTGCCATCCAATGAGGACTGGCTAAACCAAACTGTCACCTTAGCAATTTCCCCTAATTCGCTCCATTGGTTTGACGTGGAATCAGGGGAAACTTTGGCTGAATCACACTAAATTGCAACCCAAAATGCAGCCGCTTCGTTGCGGAAGAGTAATTTCTAACTCATTCGCGGTCTGCTTCAAAGTACTCTCACCAAAAAGCTGCTGTAGAGCTTGAGGCATCGCGGGTAACGTTGCTGTGGCAGATTCAGTTCCAGCATTCACAGCAACCACAATCGTTTCAGTCGGCAAACTACGCGCCAGAATATACACATCTCCCTTGGCATAGAGGGTTTTGTAGTCGCCCACTCGTAGCGCAGGATGGGCATGACGCAAAGCAATTAGCTGACGGTGATAATCCAAAAAGTCCTGATCCCAATCGGCTTCAAGAGGGAAGCCACGCCGCGAATCGGGATCAATGGCACCCGCCAAGCCGACCTCATCGCCATAGTAAATGCTAGGCGCACCGGGATAGGTCAACAGGAGCAGAGTTCCTAGTTTGACGCTATCTCTATCCCCATCCGCAATACTCAGCAACCGAGCCGTATCGTGACTGGCAAGCAGATTAAGCTGAGTTTGTTGAATTTCCCACGGGTAAAGCGCCAAAAGCTTTTGAATTTTGGCTGCGTAGCCTTTGGCATCTAACGCCGGATAGGGGGTATAAGATCGACCTTCAACATACTCACGAATGACGCGATCGCCCGCTGTAAAAGCGATCGTAGGCGCAGTAAATAAATAGTTCATCACCCCATCAAACTGAGACCCATCAAGCCATTCCCGCGAATCGCCCCAGATTTCTCCCACAATATAAGCTTCGGGATTAATCGCTTTGACGCGATCGCGAAACTCTTGCCAAAAACCAGGGGTTTTAATTTCATTCGGCACATCCAGCCGCCACCCATCAATCCCCAACTTCAGCCAATATTCGGCAACTTCCATCAAGTACTCACGCACACTAGGATTGTCGTGATTAAACACTGGCAGCGCCCGATTATCCCACCAACTTTCATAATTCGCTGGGCGATCGCCATCATAGGGCGCAAGTGGCCAGCCTTCGATTTTGAACCAATCGACCCAGGGCGAATAGGGTCCATTTTCCAAAATGTCATTAAAGAAAAAGAACCCGCGACTGCAATGATTAAACACGCCATCTAGCACCACTTTAATATTGCGACTGTGCGCTTCATTGAGCAATTCTTCAAACGCAATATTGCCACCCAAAATAGGGTCTACCTGAAAATAATCATGAGTGTGATACCGATGATTACTAGCCGATTGAAAGATTGGAGTGAAGTAAATTGCCGTAATTCCTAACGTTTGCAGATAATCCAGTTTTTCGATCACACCCCACAAGTCGCCCCCTTTATACCCTTGCAGCGTCGGCGGCACATGCCAAGGTTCCCAGGAGGACTCTTGCAGCCAGAGCTTACGAGCAGCAGCACGAACAAAGCGATCGGGAAAGATTTGATAGAAGACAGCATGTTTGACCCAATCAGGCGTTTGAATTTGCATAAGGGTTATAAGGTAGAAAATTTAAGAAAAAGTTACATTTGCAAAACCATTGTTAGAGTATCGAGATCCAGAATCAAGCGGGTCTGTCAATTGGCAGAAATTTAATAGCAGCAATTAAACAGAAGACCCTCATCCCCAATCCTTCTCCCCAAAAGAGAAGGGAGTAATACTCAAAGTCCCTCTCCCCAAGGAGAGGGATTTAGGGTGAGGGTGGTTTGTAGCATCCTAGGGCGATCGCTTGTGATTTCGACGAAATGCTATACCAACTTTCTGCCAAAGCATTTAGCTGATCAAGCACAGTACATAACTCCAGTCCCCGCGCTGTCAAACCATAGGTAACTTGCGGTGGCACAGTCGGTTCATAATGCCGATACAGAATCTCTTCCTGCTCTAATAAACGGAGGCGTTCTGTTAGCACTTTTGTAGAAATTCCTTCCACTAAGCGTTTCAATGCTCCAAAACGGGTTGCTCCTTGGGTCGATAATACCCACAAAATATACATCGTCCAAGGACCTGAAAGGACTGCCATTAAACGGCTGACAGGGCAAGGGTGACTATCTTTAGAAGAATGAGCCATGTTTAGTTACTGAAAAGTTCCTACTAGTTACTATAAAGTACCTACTTTACTTTAGTAAGTAGCCCTTTTAATATCGGGGTGTCTTTCAACTTAAGGCTCCACGAGGTTTCTATGGTCAGCGTTGCAGTGGTCTATTTTTCAGGTTCTGGGCATACCCATCTTATGGCTGAAGCGATCGCAGAAGGCATGAGTAAGGTGACTGAACACGTTCAGCTATTCCGCATTGTGGGCGAACAAATCACCAATGGGCGCTGGAAAGACGATCAGGTTTTAGAGCAACTTGCTCAGGCAGACGCGATCGTGTTTGGTTCACCGACCTACATGGGCGGAGTGGCAGCCCAGTTCAAAGCTTTTATCGATGCGGCTAGTTCTGCCTGGTTTGCTCAACAGTGGAAAGATAAAATTGCTGGCGGATTTACCCATTCTGGTTCCCCCAGTGGCGACAAGCAAGGAACGCTGCTTTACTTGGCGATTAATGCCGCACAGCACAGCATGATTTGGGTTGGTGCCGGTGAGATGCCCAGTGCTTCTATGGGTAAGGATGATAATGTCAATCGCTTAGGTTCTTTTTTAGGCGTGATGGGGCAAAGTGATCTAGATATGAGTGGCGCACCTGCTGTTATTGAACCTGGAGATCGCCTCACGGCTGTGCAGTATGGTCAACGGATTGCGATCGCGGCTCAACGCTGGAATCACAGCTAGAAATTGCCTCAGAAACAAGTAGAGACGCAAAATTTTGCGTCTCTAGACTAAATTTAGGCTGAGATATCTAGGCTGAGATGTCTTTACGCTTGAGGAACCCACACTGACACAGAGCCAGCAGGACAGCGAAACTCTGCCCAGCCTTTGTCATCGGTGGTTATCGGCTCATCAATATGTTCCGTCATATCAATGTAGGTGCGGTTCGGCTGCCCCACTTCCATATGCTTGCGGCCCTCATCGCCATTGCTGACAACTACTGCCATCCCGCCCGGATGATCTTCATCGCCTAACCGCGTCCAGCCAATAGTATTAGCATGGTCAAAGTAATCATACTGATCGCCATAGGCATAGGTTTGTCGGGCATAAAGCAGCTTATCTAGTAAGAATTGATGTTTATCTAGCCACACTTCATGCTCGTTTCCATCATTGCCGCTGTCTTTGTAATGAGCGCCGTAATAGTCGGGATAGAATACACAGGGATAGCCTGCTTGGCGTAGCAAAATTAGAGCATAGGCGATCGGTTTAAACCAAGACTCCACAACCGATTCTAAGGATTGCAGCGGTTGAGAATCGTGGTTTTCTACTAATGTCACCGCTAAAGTGGGCTGATCCTGCACCAGTGTATTATCAAAAATCTGGCGCATATCATACTCATTACCCGCTTGGCTCGCAACGTGGAAGTTGTAGTGCAGCGGCGCATCAAACAGCGTCACCTTGCCGTCAGTCGTTTCAATGAAGCTATGGAGCGCTTCCACATCGTAGGACCAGTATTCACCGACTGCAAAAAGATCTCGTTTGGCATAGTGGCTCACATGATCCATCCATTCGCGGAAAAACTCGGCAGAGACATGTTTCACCGCATCGAATCGAAAGCCATCTACGCCAGTGGTATCTACATACCACTCGCCCCAATATTTCAACTCGCCCATTACTTCGGGGTGATCCATATCTAGATCGCACCCCATGAGATAGTCAAAGTTACCTTTTTCTAGGTCAACATTGTTGTCGAATTCTTTGCCTTTAAGCAGATAAACAGCGTTTTCACCTTCGTTGTAAACGTTGTAATCGATCGCGTCAAAGTGCCACCAATGCCACTCCATTGTTGAGTATTTGCCAGCACGACCGGGAAAGGTGAAATGAGTCCAAGCTTTTATTTTTTGGTATTCTCCGATCGCTTCATTCCGATTGTCAGCATTTAAGGGCGTGGCTTCTGCTTCTTCTTCGGCATCGGCTCCTAACTTGTGATTGAGTACCACATCGGCATAGACTCGAATCCCAGCTTTTTGAGCCGCTTTAATCGCCTTGATGTATTCTTCCTTAGTGCCATACTTGGTTCGCACCGAGCCTTTCTGGTCAAACTCGCCTAGATCAAATAAGTCGTAGACTCCGTAGCCGACATCCATGCCACCGCCCGTGCCTTTATAAGCGGGGGGTAACCAAACGGAAGTTACTCCAGCTTTTGCTAATTCATCAGCCGATTCTGCTAATTGATTCCATAGGTTGCCATCATCTGGACTATACCAATGAAAATATTGCATCATCACACCGTTTGTTTCCGACACGAATGTAGCCTCCCGCGAAAGATAGAAATTGTTGGAATTTATATATATCTGTAATATTAAATACGATAAAAGGATTAAAACATCTATCAAGTGACCAAAACAACATCGACCGAATGATAGATGCTTAATGGCGTTGGTTTGTCTTGTGAAACTAGGGTATCGCATTCTCTACGGGCGATCGCTCTGATTTTTCTTTTTCATCGGATTTTTCTTCAGGGGCTAGCTCACGCTGGAGGGTTTCTTGAAGTGCATTTAGAACGGCGATCGGGTCAGCCGCTTCTTGCATGATGACTGCTTCTGGATCATAGCGATCGCGCACATTGGGTAAATCTGCTCGAAGTTCTTCCAGAATTGCAATAATTTTGGCAATCTTTTGTTCAGATAGCAAGTTCAGTTGCAACATCAATTGAGTCCGTTGCTCAGCAAAATTTTCTTCCCGGCTTTGCTCAATTAAAACTCCCGTAGAAATCAGTAAAGCAGCCGCATCTAAACCGTGTTCTGACCAATGAAATAGCGGAAATGTAAACGGTAAAAACTGACTGAAAAGACTACTTGCAATCCAAATAGTAAACCCTGCTATCAATACATACAGGAAAGCAGGTTGTCCAAAAAACTTGGCGATCGCTTCAATCGCTCGTTGATGAGCAGCCAAGTCTTGCACTTCTTGATTATGCATTGAGAGAATCGCTTCAATGTTTTTGGTCACCGGGTCAGGGAGAGGCGCTGTGAGAATTTTTCTGGGTCTCGCTTTACGATTAAGTAGATGATTCATACGGCTATGCATGTTTTCAAATTTATTTCGTCATCGTCCATCTCGTCGTCATTTTTTGCAAGTCACCACAGGAGGAATTGCTGCCAGCGCTTTGTCTGCTACCTTGCCTGACGATGCCGCTGCTGCCTTGCCGGTGCTAAAGCCGCGTATGCTGCGACCCGGCGATACGGTGGGGATGGTTGCGCCTGCGAGTAATGCTTACGAGCCAGAGGAGATTGCGATCGCCCAGGAAACCATGGAGCAATATGGCTTTAAAGTGGTGTTGGGACGCAACATTACTGCCCAAAACGGCTATCTAGCGGGAACCGATGCCCAACGCGCCGCTGATGTGAATGAGATGTTTCGGCGGGCTGATATTCGCGGCATTGTCACCTTTTCCGGTGGCTATGGCTGTAGCCGGATTCTGCCGCTGTTGGATTATGAACAAATTCGGCGATCGCCCAAAGTAATTGTCGGTCACAGCGATATTACGGCGCTGCTTGTTGGCATCAATCGCAAAACTGGATTAGTTACTTTTCATGGGTCTTCAGGGCTGACGGGCGTAGGCGATTATGCTATGGAACACTTTCGCCGCACCATGATGTCCAGTCGCGCGATTGGGGGAGTGGCAAAACCGCCCCAACCCGCAGAGGGCACCATTGAACGCACCAATCGCCTGATTACGATTGTGCCAGGACAAGCAACGGGGCAACTGGTCGGCGGCAATCTCACCCTGATTACCAACCTGATCGGTACACCGTTTGAACCCGACACCACAGGCAAGATTTTATTTTTAGAAGAAATTGGCGAGGAGCCTTATCGCATCGATCGCATGTTAACCCAACTGTGGCTAGCCGGAAAGCTGCAAGCCGCTGCCGGAATTGCCCTAGGTCGCTTTGTGGATTGCTACCCGAAGGAGTATCAAGCGTCGTTTCCGCAAACCATTAGCCTAGAAAATGTGCTGCGCGATCGCTTGGAACCGTTGAAAAAACCAACCCTGTATAACCTAATGTTTGGACATGTACGCGAGAACGCCGTGCTGCCAATTGGGGCGATCGCCACCTTAGATGCCACCGCTAAAACTCTCATCGTTAATGAAAATGCCGTTTATGCAAGCTAACTGGCTGGAAATGGCTAAACCAGCAGCAGAACAGGTCTAGGATAAGAATCGTTGAGTGGTATGCCCCTGTGAGTCAGTTATCTTCCCCATCCGAGCCAATTCTGGTAGCGATCGCGCGTCTGCGGTGCCTAAGTCAAGTCAGCATCCAACCAGGCTGGCGATATTGCGATCAAGATTTACCACCCATTGAAGCCACAAACTCTGAAAACTGGAAGAATTGGGCGATCAGCGAAGTCAACGCCAAAGATCATCATCCCTGGAAAATTGGGCAGACGGTGCGCTGGTTTGCGCGACTAGTGGAGGTTCCCACTGATTTAAACGGCTACCCGTTAGAAGGGATGTGTTTACGGCTAGCGTTGCTGTGGTGGGCAACAGACGCGCAAGTCTACGTCAACGGTGAATTAGTACAGTCAGGCGATTTGTTTGACTGTGCCCCCCGGCTTTTGTTGAGTTCTAGCGTTAAGGCGGGTGATGAATTTGCGATCGCCCTCCGTCTCGTCAGCCCCATCCATGAAGACGGCGCACTGATGAAATCCGCCTGTCACTACGAAGTGTTTGACCCCAACTCACTCCCCGAACCCGCCTTTATTGCCAACGAGCTTGCCGTACTGCACAGCTTTCTTAAACAATTCCAACCCGAAAAGCTGGTTTTTCTAAATGAGGCTATTTCAAAAATTGATTGGGCTTCTCTAACCTCATCTCCCTCCACCCCTCCACCCCTCCACCCCTTCACGGCTTCACTTCACGCCCTCCGCAAAACTCTTTTACCACTGGCTGAACCGATTAAACAACGCCAGATTACCCTAGTCGGACATGCTCACCTGGATATGGCGTGGCTATGGACAGTGGCAGAAACCTGGGAAGCCGCAGAGCGCACCTTTCGCTCTGTCCTAAACTTGCAACAAGACTTTCCAGAACTGACGTTTGCCCATACTACGCCAGCCCTGTACGAATGGATAGAGAAAAATCGTCCTGATTTGTTCGCTCAAATTCAGGAACAGGTGAAAGCCGGAAAATGGGAAATCGTCGCTGGGTTTTGGATTGAGCCAGAGTTAAACCTAATCAGCGGCGAATCGATCGCCCGACAAATTCTCTACGGACAGAGATACATTCAAGAAAAATTTGGGCAGACCTGCGCGATCGCCTGGGTGCCTGACACCTTTGGCTTCACCTGGCAATTGCCCCAACTCTTGAAGCAGGGCGGCGTAGACTACTTCGTTACCCAAAAGCTGCGCTGGAACGACACCACAAAGTTTCCCCATGAAGTTTTTCAGTGGCAAGCACCCGACGGTACGCAGATTTTCAGCCTAATGTCTGCCCCCATTGGTGAAGCGATCGACCCGGTGAAAATGGCGACCTTTGCCTGGGAACTGGAGCAAAAAACAGGTTTGCAAACTACTCTCTGGCTCCCCGGTGTCGGCGATCACGGCGGCGGACCCACCCGCGACATGCTGGAAGTAGCCCGACGTTGGCAGCGATCGCCCTTCTTCCCGCAGATGGAATTTGGCACCGTGTTGAAGTATCTAGAAGGTGTCAGGGAACAGGGAACAGAGAACAGGGAACAGGGAATAGGGAACAGGGAACAGACCACGCTTGAAGATTCCACTCAAAACTCAAAACTCGAAACTCAGAACTCTTCTAGCTCCCTTCCCACCTGGAACTCCGAACTTTACCTGGAATTTCATCGCGGCTGCTACACCACCCATGCTGATCAGAAGCAGGAAAATCGACAAGCTGAAAATCTGCTTGATAAAGTAGAACTATGGGCATCGTTGGCAGCAATCACCACCGGAATGTCTTACCCCAAAGAGCGATTAGAGGAAACCTGGAAAAAGGTTTTATTCAATCAGTTTCATGACATTCTGCCTGGATCATCGATTACTCAAGTGTTTGATGATGCGAATGAAGTTTGGGAAGATGTTCAGCGGACTGAGTTATTTCCTATGCTTACTGACCTATCAAACAAGCTCGCAAGTTGCATTGCTCCACTTCAACCTCCTCCTCATCCTGATGCCAAATTATTAGTCGTATTCAACGCCCTAAGTTGGGAACGTACCGAGATCGCCAGAATAGGTTTATTCATGCCCCCTTATAAACATAAATACTGGCAAGTCTGCGATTTAGAAGGGCAGATTGTTCCTATTCAAAATTCATCAAAAAACGGGCGCAGTGACAGCATTTCATTTCTAGCTGAAAAAGTTCCGCCTCATGGTTATCGCTCTTACTGGATTTATGAAATTGA
The DNA here is from genome assembly GCF_040830845.1 of Sivoneniella epilithica UHCC 1019. NCBI lineage: Bacteria > Bacillati > Cyanobacteriota > Cyanophyceae > Leptolyngbyales > Leptolyngbyaceae > Sivoneniella > Sivoneniella epilithica. Next base: position 19,036 of record NZ_JBFPDP010000011.1, on the reverse strand, counting down.
GCCGATCTCAGCCGATTTTGATCATGAGTCCTATGTACTAGAAAACGAGTATTTGCATATCACTGTTAATCCAGCAACAGGGGATTTAGTCAGCATTTACGACAAGCAGAACCGGCGAGAAGTATTGAGCGGGGTTGGTAATCAATTGCAGGCGTTTGAAGATAAAGGGCAATACTGGGACGCTTGGAATATTGATCCAAATTACGAGAACTATCCTTTACCACCAACCGAGTTACAAGAAATCATGTGGCTGGAAAAAAGTCCAGTGAGATCGTGCTTACAAGTTACTCGCAAACTCAACCAATCTACTTTCAAGCAAATTTACATTTTAAAAATGGGTTCACCAATCCTCAAAATCACAACGGAAGTGAATTGGCAAGAGCGTCATGTTCTGGTCAAAGCAGCCTTTCCGCTCAATTTAGAAGCTGACTTTGCTACCTACGAAATTCCCTGTGGAGCGATTCAGCGCACGACAAAACCGCAAACCGACGCAGAAAAGGCACAGTGGGAAGTTCCGGCGATGCGCTGGGCAGATTTGAGCGATGGAAATTATGGTGTGAGCCTGTTGAACGACTGTAAATATGGCTACGATGCTCAACCGAATCAGTTGCGGCTCACCTTGCTGCGCGGCTCGGAGTGGCCCGACCCCGAAGCCGATAAAGGATGGCACACTTTTACCTATGCAATTTATCCCCATGTAGGTAACTGGAAACAGGCGCAAACGGTACGACATGGCTACGAATTAAATATGGTGCTAGATATTGTGAAACTTAATCTAGATGAGATGGCTCAACCTGGAACCTTGCCACCTGTGGGGTCATTGCTCGACTTAGGAGCGGAAAATCTGGTGCTGATGGCATTAAAGCAGGCGGAAGATGCGCCCGATGAGTGGATTTTGCGCTGCTATGAGTGCCATGGCGAGGAGGCGCAGTTGAACCTGAGCAGCGACTTGAATCTGAAGATTGAGACGGCTGTGGATTTGTTGGAGCAGCCAATTGGTGAACCCATAACAAAGGGGCAACCGATCGCCGTTCGCCCCTGGGAAATAGTTAGTTTTAAATTAAAGCGCGATCGCGACTAATCTTCGTGGTCTTCAAACGGATCATCCAAGCTCTTTGCGGGAGGACCAAACGCCGTGTAGATGGCATATCCAGTCAGACCAACGAGGGCAGCGCAGATCGAAATGTTAAGAGCTATTGCAGGTTCCATTGGCATTAAAATTATAAGTACACAGCCATCGTATAATGTAACGAACATTTACAACTTCTGTCGAGATTCTCATAAGGTGACCATGGCACAGCGGACTCGGTTAGGTGATATTCTTAAGCCCTTAAATTCTGAATACGGTAAGGTTGTTCCTGGCTGGGGAACAACTCTTCTAATGGGAGTTTTCATGGGTTTATTTCTGGTGTTTTTGCTGATTATTTTGCAAATTTACAATTCCTCGATCATTTTGGATGGTTTTTCTGTGGATTGGTAAGCACAAGAATCCAGTGCTTCCAATGCAAAGTTTATTTCTACCGCACTGTGCCCCGGCTCTTCGGGGTTTTTTTATGAGCGGAACTTGGGCGGAATTTGGAATGTCTCACCGCAGGTGCGTCAAGATTTCATCCAGATTTTTCTTGGCATCACCAAATAACATTTCGGTGTTTGCTTTGTAGAACAGCGGGTTTTCTACCCCGGCGTAACCGCTTGCCATACTGCGCTTCATGACAATCGCCTTATGGGATTTCCAGACTTCCATTACAGGCATTCCAGCGATCGGGCTGTTAGGATCTTCTTCCGCGCTGGGGTTAACCGTATCGTTTGCGCCAATGATTAACACCGCATCCGTTGCCGGAAAATCTTCGTTAATCTCGTCCATCTCTAGCACGATGTCATAGGGCACATGCGCTTCTGCCAGCAACACGTTCATATGTCCCGGCATCCGTCCTGCTACGGGATGAATGCCAAACCGGACAGTAATTCCCAGCCCTTTCAGAGTTTTGGCAATATCTGAAACCGAGTGCTGAGCTTGTGCCACTGCCATGCCATATCCCGGCACAATCACAACGCTTTTGGCATCACGCAGAAGTTTTGCGGTATCAGCGGCAGTCGTTTCATGGACTTCTCCTTCTAACTTGACAGCAGGAGCCGAACCACTTGCAGCGCCAAATCCACCCAAAATCACACTGATAAAAGAGCGGTTCATTGCCTTACACATGATGTAGCTGAGAATTGCGCCGCTGCTACCCACGAGTGCCCCGGTGATGATCAGTAGATCGTTGGACAGCATGAACCCCGCTGCTGCTGCCGCCCAACCAGAATAACTGTTGAGCATGGAAATGACCACGGGCATATCTGCACCGCCGATCGCAAGTACCAAATGCACACCCAGCACCATGGCGATGCCCGTCATAATCAGTAAAGGTGTCAGTCCAGCATAACCTGGAGCCGCGAGAAACCAACTGCCTAACCACACGATCGCCGCTAGCATTCCCAGATTCAAAAAGTGGCGCGCAGGCAACAATACAGGTTTGCTTGTAATCAAAGCTCTAAGTTTGCCAAACGCAATCACAGAACCGGAAAATGTCACGGCTCCAATGAAAACACCGACATAAATTTCGACTTGGTGAATCGCCTCTTCCACACCGCTAAGTGAGTGGTCGGGCGAAAGGTAATTAGCAATGCCGACGAGAACTGCCGCTGCGCCGACGAAACTATGCAAAATGGCGACGAGTTCTGGCATGGAGGTCATGGCAACCCGTGCTGCCAAAAGTGACCCAATTAAAATTCCAGGAATCATGGCGATCGCTAAGGTGCCGTAATTGCTAGCATCAAAGCCACTCATGCCAGCCCCGATCGCCGTTGCCACGATCGCGATCGCCATACCAATCATGCCGTACAGGTTGCCCCGCTGCGCCGATTCCTGGTTCGACAATCCCCCCAGGCTGAGGATGAATAGAGCGCTGGCTCCAATGTAAGAAACCGTCAAAAGGCTGCTGGTCATAAAGGTAAAGGGGTGAAGAAAGTAAAGGGGTAGGGGGAAGGAATGGCGAATAGCGAGCTTAAAATTCAAAACTCAAAATTCAAAACTTTGCCTCTTTTATCTTTGAAACATTTTCAACATCCGTTGAGTGACGAGAAAGCCCCCGGCAATGTTGATGGTGCCGATGAGAATGGCGATCGCACCTAAAATTGCGGTGGGTGAAAAGGCAGAACCAGACAATTGCAGGATGCCGCCGATGATAATAATGCCGCTGATGGCATTGGTAACGCTCATTAATGGAGTGTGCAGCGCAGGACTAACGTTCCAGATCACTTGCCAACCCACAAAAATTGCCAGTACAAACACCGTGAGGTGTGTGAGGAACGAGGGTGGTGCGCCAATGCCAATACCAAGGAGTGTCAATCCGGTTAGGGCTAGCCAAATGAAATCTTGACTGCTGCCGGGAGATGATTTTTTGCCGGGTAGCTGAGAGGTTGGTGCAGTTACAGGGGTTGCGATTCGTGAAACGATCCCTGCGGGAATCGGGGCAGTTGGAACCGAAACAGCTTTCACTGGGACAGATTGCGGCGCAACTTGAGCCGACTCCACAGGTTTTGGCGGCAGAGCAGGTGGCTTGTTGGGCGACCAGGTGATCTTGCCCTCTCTTACTACAGTTGCGCCGCGTATCACTTCGTTGTCAAAGTCCAAGGTGTATTTGTCGTTACCGCCCAGTTCATCTAGCAAGTGACATAAGTTTGTGCCATAAAGCTGGCTTGCCTGTTGCGCCATCCGGCTAGGCAAATCGGTTAAGCCAATAATAGTCACGCCATTGTAACGATACACTTCGCCCGGTTTTGTGACTTCGCAGTTGCCGCCCTGTTCTGCGGCGAGATCCACAATGACGGAACCCGGTTTCATACTGTCTACCATTGCCTGGGTAATCAGTACGGGTGCTTTTATTCCCGGAATGAGAGCAGTGGTGATGATAATGTCTACCTCTTTTGCCTGTTCTGCAAACAGCGCCATTTCCGCCTTGATGAATTCTTCGCTCATCACTTTGGCATAACCACCCTGTCCAGTGCCGTCTTCCTCAAACGCCAGTTCTAGAAACTCGGCTCCCATGCTTTCGACTTGCTCTTTTACCGCAGGGCGCGTGTCGAAGGCGCGGACGATCGCTCCCAAATTTTTGGCTGCTCCGATCGCGGCTAATCCGGCAACTCCTGCGCCAATGATCATCACTTTAGTAGGAGGCACTTTACCCGCAGCGGTGATCTGTCCAGGGAAAAAGCGATCGAATTGACTCGCAGCTTCAATCACTGCCCGGTATCCCGCAATGTTTGCCATGGAACTCAAGGCATCCATTTTTTGAGCGCGACTAATTCGAGGAATGGCATCCATTGCCAGCACAGTCGCTTTCCGGACAGCTAAAGCCTCTAGCAATTCTCGATTTTGTGCCGGATAGATAAAGCTGATCACCGTGCCGCCCTCTCGCACTGATTCTACTTCAGAGGAGCCATTTGCTTCAGACTGGAGTGCAGGTGGGCGCACTTTTAGCACAATATCCGACTCTGCCCAAAGGGTTGAAGCGTCTGGTACAACGGTGCAGTTTGCTTGCACATACGCTTCATCTAGAAAGTTTGCGGCACTGCCAGCATTCGCTTCAACCCACACTTCAAACCCCAGCTTTTGTAAGCGTTTAGCGGTGTCTGGTGTGGCAGCAACTCGGCATTCACCGGGATAAATTTCTTTAGGAATCCCAATTTTCATAGCGGCTCCAACGATCGCTCCTAATCAATAAGCTCCCTATATTTGCAAGGGTATTTGAACTTTTACTTTTGAACCTTTACTACTGTGGTGCGATTTTGGCAGGATTGTTTTTTCAGCAGAATGATTTAAGACCAAAGTTGTTGAACGTTACAATTCTTGGAAAGAATTAAATATTTAAATGGGTCTGCGTCTGCCTAGCCAGAGTACCCAATGTCGTTTTAGGGTGGATACTGATAGAGTGTATGGGAATAAATAAGGAAGGCTTCAGATCACAAATCAATATTTTGATTGAGTAAATTTGATAGCAGCCGGGATAACTAGCTAGTTGGGTGAAAGAGACTATGGTTTTTAATTTATTGACACGACGCTTTCTCGCTGGGTTTGCGATCGCAAGTTGCTTGGTTGGAGCGGTGCCCCTCATCAGCATGGCTCAAAGCGGTTTACCCGGTTTAACCCTATTTGGGGGTGCAAAAGGCGATGATAACTTGAACTACCGTCTAGACTTTGGCGGTCGGGCTGGAGGCTGGGATCGCTACCGTCTTCGTCTTCCTGCCAAAAAGATGAAGTTGGCGGTTGCCCAATTTGCAATTTCCTATCCTGACTACTACCAAGGCACTTTCGACCCCAAAAGCGTTGAACTACAAGTTCAGGGGAAATCCGTAAAGCTGAAGGAAGTCGTTTGGAATAAAGAAAATAACCTACTCGAAATCTTTCCTGAAGATCCTGTACCTGCGAATACCAAAGTGGAAATCTGGTTGGAGAATGTCAAAAATCCAACTTCAGGCGGCATGTTCTACTTCAACTGTCAAATTATGTCCCCTGGCGATTTGCCTTTGCTGCGCTATTTGGGCACTTGGGTGATCCAAATCTCTTAGACGAGCGCTAAAACTACCCCTGTAGAAACTGCATCACCTTTTACAGCTTGACCTAAAGGGTGATACAGTTATGGACTGTGAATTTTTTCAAACCTTGTTTGGGAAGCTTGAGAGAAGGATAGAATGACTAAACGCACATTGGGCGGCACCAGCCGCAAACGTAAAAGAACTTCTGGGTTTCGCGCTCGGATGCGAACTTCAAATGGTCGGCGAGTGATTAAAGCTCGTAGACAGAAAGGACGGGCTAAGTTGTCGGTTTCTTAAGCGATCGCGGTTAGTGTGTGTGGGACTTGCCAAACAGAATCGGCTGAAGCATCGAAAGGATTTTAGTGCCGTTTATCAGCGAGGAACTCGCATCAAAACAGAGTACTTTTCCTTACGCATTCTCCGTAGATCGTCGAAAAACACTTTGAATTTGTCTCGGTTGATGCCAGCAACCAACTCCATGCAATTAGCTAGTTTAGAGTTGCCAACCCGAATTGGCGTTTCCATTAGTCTAAAAGTAGACAAGCGCTCAGTCGTGCGAAATCGAATTCGTCGTCAGATCCAAGCTGCTTTTCGTCACTTGCTGCCTCGCATGGCAAAAGGTTTAGATGTTTTGGTCGTGGTTCATCCTCCAGCAATTCAGTGCGGTTACTTACACTTTCTGCAAGAATTAGAGCAGGTACTCGCACACGCTGAGGTATTATATGGCGATTAAAGAGGATGTGTACTATGAGGGTGGTCCTCATATTGGAGATCTAATTTTCAATATTCTGTTAGGGTTTACCGTAATTTGTATTCCTCTGACGGTGGGCGCGATCGCCCGTGCTGTTTGGCTACGGTATCGGATTACGGATCGCAGAATTTCCGTTACGGGCGGTTGGAGAGGGCGCGATCGCTCAGACATCGTATACTCCCAAATTGCTAAAGTTGTAACAGTACCCCGTGGTTTAGGTGCTTGGGGTGATATGGTCGTTACGCTAAAAGATGGAAGCCGCTTAGAACTCAGAGCCGTACCTAAGTTTCGAGAGGTATATAACTTTATTACCGAGCAGCTTTCACCGGCTGCCAAAGCCGCGAGTGGTGGAATCGGCACTCAGCAGTAATATTTAGCCATCCTATCTAATAGTACTCTGGGTGTAATAACCGCACTTGTTCAGGGGCTGGCATCAGTCGGTATGCTGGGAATAGTGAATCACTGTAGATCTAGCGAACTCAAATAAGGGTCAGGATAACGCGAATGGACTTTGGTATCGGGTTTCTTTCCAACAATGTAATGCTGCCGATCCTGGACTTTTTTTACGGGGTTGTGCCGAGCTATGGTCTGGCGATCGTGGCGCTAACATTGGTCATTCGTCTTGCGCTTTATCCGCTTAGTGCTGGCTCAATTCGCAACATGCGCCGGATGAAGGTTGTTCAACCGGTCATGCAGAAGCGCCAGCAAGCCATTAAAGAGCGCTATAAGGATGACCCTGCAAAACAGCAAGAAGAGATGGCTAAGGTGATGCAGGAGCTAGGCAATCCGCTAGCAGGCTGTCTTCCTTTGCTCTTTCAAATGCCCATCCTGTTTGCGTTGTTTGCCACATTGCGGGGATCGCCTTTTTCAGACGTTCCCTATACGCTAAACTTTCAAGTCTTGCCTCGTGAGCAGGTCGAGCAAATTCAACCCCAAGCTTTTTTAACTAAGCCTCAAAATATCTACTTTGCGGATAGCATTCATGCGCCCATAATTGCGATCGCGCCCAGTGGCACCCAACTGGCGGTTGGCGAAAAAACTAAGATCGAATTTCAAACCCCAGAAGGCAAGCCCCTCAGCGATTTGCTAGCGCAATATCCTGACAGCGATCTGACCCCACGTTTTGAAATCGTTAGCGGTGCAGAACGGATTAAGCTCAACCCAGAAGGCACCATTGAAGCTTTGCAGCCTGGAGATGTGGCACTAAAGGCGATCGTTCCAGGTTTAGCAACCAATAAAGGATTTTTGTTTATCGACAAACTAGGACATGTGGGTGCCATTGATCCAGACGGCAAGATTCACTGGGATGTGGTCGGGATGATTGTCTTTTTTGGGATTAGCATTTACGTGAACCAGTTGCTCTCAGGGCAAGGTTCTACTGGAAACGCCAGCCAAGACAGCATCAATAAAATTACTCCCGTTTTGTTTTCTGGGATGTTTTTGTTCTTCCCGTTACCGGCTGGTGTGTTGATGTATATGGTAATCGCCAACATCTTCCAGACTGCGCAGACTTTTATCTTATCCCGCGAAGCCTTGCCAGAAGAAATCCAAAAGATAGTGGATGAAGAAGCAAAGGCAACTGCAAAAACGGAAAAGAAAGAGGGGAGTGAAACCATTCCGTTTGAACCAGGACGGACGAAAAAGAAAGCTCAGGGTTAGCTATGGAAAGCCGAGAACAGCGAGGTCAGCAGTGGTTAGAGAAATTGCTTCAGTATGCAGCGATTCCAACTTCCGTTCGATCAGAAAAAAGCCCAGAGTTCTGGGAGGATAGCTGTTGGTTGGTGATTGATGAAGCTCCATTAGTGCCTGAACAAATCCAAGCGCTAATGGGAGCAAAGGGCGAGGTTTTAGACTCGCTGCAATATTTAGCCAATACAATTCTCAATTTGAATCGAGAGTCGGAACAGCAGGGTGCATTCACGGTAGATTTAGCTGGTTATCGGTTACGTCGTTATGCTGAACTACAGGCGATCTCCGACCAAGCCGCTAGTGAAGCCCACGAAACAGGCACTGAAGTGGAGTTAAAAGGTTTATCTGCTGCAGAGCGTCGCCAAGTGCATACCATTTTGAAAGAACATACCGATCTAGAAACTCAAAGTCGGGGTCAAGAGCCAGATCGCCGACTGGTTGTGTCTTTGGTAAAAGCCCATTAACGGATTGGGTAAGGTGTTTGAGGAGAGTAGAACAGTACTATGGAACCCATTCATATTCCTCGGCTAGCTCGGTTACCTGAACAAACCGACGTTCAGCAGATTGATGAGGTGATGCCAGATTTGGGATCGCTGACTCCTGTTAAAGGGCAAGTTCGCGTTAAGCATCAAGGTAATTATTTAGAAGTGGGAGGGACGGCAGAGGCAATCATTACGCTTGCCTGCGATCGCTGTTTACAACACTATAACTATCGACTATCGATCACTCCAACAGAGCTAATTTGGCTTGATGAAACAGCTGAAGAATTTAATCATGCGCTCCTCGATCGCGATCTGGCTCCTGAAGATGTAGTGGAAACCCTACCGCCAGATGGATATTTCGATCCCGCAAAATGGCTTTACGAACAGCTTTGTCTAGAAATTCCTTTACGAAAACTCTGTGATAAGCAATGTAAAGGCATTCCACTACCCCAAGATGAGTCTACACCCGCCGTCAATACTGCGATTGATCGCCGTTGGGCTGGTTTAGCTGCTTTCAAAGATCAGCTATCTAGCCAAAATTAGTTTTTTAAGCCAAAAGCCCAACGATAATGAACCCATTGGACTTTAAACTGTGCTGTTAAGTTTGGTGCCATGAGTTTCAGTCATGAGTTTGAGCTATTTTTACGAGCGCGCTATCCGCTAATTTACATCCCCACTCAAGAAGAAGAACGGGTAGAAACCGCGATCGCCTACAGTGCCAAAACCCAAGGGAATCGCGCCGTCTATATTTGGGATTTTGTCGATGGTTATCATGGCAATCCCAATGATATAGGAGTTGGCAAACGGAATCCCCTTCAGGCATTAGAGCTAATTGAAAAGCTACCCGCTAACGCCCCCGCTATTTTTGTCCTGCGGGATTTCCATCGATTTTTGGAGGATGTGTCAGTAGCGCGTAAACTGCGAAATTTGGCGCGGCTGCTGAAGTCTCAGCCTAAAAATATTGTGATTTTGTCGCCCCAATTGACTATTCCCGAAGATTTGGGCGAAGTGCTGACGGTGATGGAATTTCCCTTACCCGCCGCTGCCGAAATTCGCTTAGAAGTGGAGCGATTGGTCAATGCTACAGGGCAAACCTTGGAGCCACGCACCTTAGATGAATTGGTGAGATCGTGCCAGGGTTTATCTATTGATCGCATTCGTCGGGTTTTGTCACGGGCGATCGCAACTCACGGTGAATTGCGATCTGAAGATGTGGAATTGGTTTTGGAAGAAAAACGCCAGATTATTCGGCAAACGCAAATTCTAGATTTTTATCCCACCACTGCCAACATTTCCGATATTGGCGGATTGGATAACTTGAAAGATTGGCTGCTGCGGCGTGGAGGTGCTTTTAGCGATCGCGCCCGACACTATGGCTTGCCCCATCCACGCGGGTTATTACTGGTGGGCATTCAAGGCACTGGCAAATCCCTGACCGCAAAAGCGATCGCCCACCATTGGCATCTGCCCCTATTAAGGCTGGATGTGGGTCGCCTGTTTGCCGGGTTAGTAGGGGAATCGGAATCGCGCACTCGCCAAATGATTCAACTGGCAGAGGCTCTGGCTCCCTGCATTTTGTGGATTGACGAAATTGATAAAGCCTTTTCAGGGCTGGATAGTCGTGGGGATGCAGGCACCACCAGCCGGGTGTTTGGCACCTTTGTCACCTGGATGGCAGAAAAGACCACGCCTGTTTTTGTCGTTGCCACGGCTAATAATATTCAAGCGTTGCCTCCAGAAATGTTGCGAAAAGGTCGGTTTGACGAAATCTTTTTTGTGGGGCTACCGAGTCAAGAAGAGCGCCATGCGATTTTTGCCGTCCATTTAGAACGGCTGCGTCCTCACACGCTCAAAAGCTATGACTGCGATCGCCTTGCCTACGAAACTCCTGATTTTTCTGGGGCAGAAATTGAGCAAACCTTAGTCGAAGCCATGCATATCGGCTTTAGCCAAAACCGCGACTTTACTACCGATGATATTTTGGAAGCCGCTAGCCAAATGGTGCCCCTTGCCCGCACGGCTCAAGAGCAAATTCAACTGTTGCAAGACTGGGCAGCCTCCGGTAAAGCACGCCTCGCTTCTAAACATAGTCCTCTTAGCTGTCGGATTCAACAGCAGATCCGGCAAACGGACGGGTAAATTTATTGACATAAACCATATACAACAATCGGCTCATTTTTCGGTGGCAATGATGTGTAAATCAATATGCTGTTTGTGGATCAGTTTCATCAGGCGTTGGGTAAAAGAGCCTTTGATCAAGCGCTTCCAGCCAGACTGTTGACTTTCACCAATCACAATCTGGGTTGCGTGACGATCGCTGGCAACTTGGGCGATCGCCTGTGCCACGTTGGGGCTATTCACCCGCAAAAATTCACCGCCAAACTCCTGACAGAGCCTCTCACAGGTTTCCACATGCAGGCTTTCCTCTTTGGTGAGAAAGCGATCGGGACTTGCCACAAATATGGCAAGTAGCGGTGCATTCATATAACCAGCAATGCGTCCGCCGCGCCGCAATAGTTGGATAGAGTTAAGATAAGTAGAAATACATACCAATACGCGCTCGTGAATATTGCAAGCTTGCCCTACGATGATAGTGTTGGCTTCCCCTTCTACGGTATCTGCAACTTCGCGCAGCGCCAGTTCCCGCAGGGCAATCAGGTTGCGCCGCTGAAAGAAATTTTCTAAAGACTGCTGAATTTTTTCGGGTGCGTAGATTTTTCCCTCTTGCAATCGCTCTTGCAAAGTTTCGGGGGTGACATCAATTACCACGACGGCATCCGCTTCTTCTAGCAGGCGATCGGGGATGCGCTCCCGCACGACTACGCCGGTAATCCTGGCTACCGTGTCATTCAAACTTTCAATATGCTGAATGTTGACGGTGGAATAGACATCAATCCCGGCTGCCAAAATCACTTCCACATCTTGATAGCGCTTTTCACGAGCCGACCCTGGAATGTTCGTGTGTGCCAATTCATCCACTAAGACCAACTGGGGCGATCGCGCGATTATCGCATCCGTGTCCATTTCTTCTAAAGGGCTGGCATCTTGCAGGATCACCCGGCGGGGCACTACCTCCAACCCAGCCACTTTTTCGGCAGTTCCTCGACGACCATGAGTTTCAATCATGCCAATCACCACATCTACCCCGTCTTGTTTCAGTAGATGAGCTTCTTCTAGCATCTTGTAGGTTTTACCGACACCGGGAGCCATACCGATGAAAATTTTGTGCTTGCCCCGATAAGTGGCAGAGGAGTAGAGCGCGTCTGGTGAATGAGCAGAATTATGCATAAAGCAGATGGCGAGTGAATGAACAGGAGATATTAGTAGCTGTGTTGTGACTCCTCAACTTGCAGGTTTTAGCCCATCCAGTGCCAGATTCAGCTTCAAAACATTTACGCCGGGTTCGCCAAAAATTCCTAGAAAGCGACCGTCGGTGTTTTGGGTAATCAGCATTTCAAGCTGGTTAGGATTGAGGTTCCGGGCTGTTGCAACTCGCTGGATTTGAGCTTGTGCCGCTTCTAGCGTGATGTGAGGATCAAGGCTGGAGCCAGAGGTGTAGACTAAATCCGCAGTGGGTTTAATGCCCGCTGTTTTTAGTTTGGGGATATCGCCTGCGATCGCTTTTTCTGGGTCAGGATCAGATTTACCTTTGATTCGATCTAACAATGCGGGATTACTGGGAGCCAGGTTACTCGCACCCGAAACGCCTGTTTTTAGAACTCCCGCTTGATCATCTTTGGGATCAGCCGTGCTGTAGTTGCTGGTGCTGGGGCGGCTATTAAAGTAGCGATCGGATGAAAAGGGTTGACCAATCAAGGCAGAACCCACCACTTGACCCTGAGCATTTTTCAGCAGGCTGCCATTTGCCTGAAACGGAAACACAACTTGCCCAATGATCAGCATGGCAAGCGGATACAAAACGGCAACCAATACCCACAGCACCAGCGTAGAGCGAATTGCTCTCGAAATTTCTCGCGTGACACTCATTAGAATCGCTCCGGTTGAAACATGACGACAAACAAATAAATTCCCAAGGCAACTACCCCTAAGCCCAAAATGCCCAGTGCATAGGATTGAGGGCGAGAAAGCTCATTGCCCGTGGCGGCTTGCACCGCTGGAGCTAGCAGCAGGTTGAAACACAGCGCTAGAAAGGCATAGCGAGGAAATTTCCGCTTGCGTCCGGCTTCCCAAATGTTGGCGAAATCATCTGCTAGAGTAGGCGACAAAACAGTCGTGAGTCCAGGAAGTTGTTTCATAGAAAAAATGGGTGATAGGAATTGATTTGTGGGATGCGTTTCGACTTCGCTCAACGCACTGACTTGTTGTGCTTACGAAAAAGGAATGATCAAGTCGATTAGCTTAATCGCAATAAACGGTGCAATCACACCTCCAACGCCGTAAATCAAGATGTTGCGTTGTAGCAATTGATCGGCAGTGAGCGGACGGAACTTCACGCCTTTGAGCGCCAGTGGAATCAACGCTGGGATGATCAGCGCATTGTAAATTAGGGCAGAGATGATGGCAGACTCAGGACTTTTCAGCCGCATGATGTTGAGTGCCCCAATGCCAGCCGCCGCAAAGATTGTCGGGATGATGGCAAAGTATTTGGCAATATCGTTGGCGATCGAAAACGTAGTGAGCGCTCCTCGTGTAATCAATAACTGCTTACCAATTGTCACCAGATCAATTAGCTTAGTTGGGTCAGAATCTAAATCCACCATGTTGGCAGCTTCTTTTGCCGCCTGGGTGCCAGAGTTCATCGCTACTCCCACGTTTGCCTGGGCTAATGCGGGAGCATCATTGGTGCCGTCGCCCGTCATCGCAACGAGTTTTCCCTGCGCTTGCTCGGCTCGAATCACTGAGATTTTGTCTTCTGGAGTCGCCTCAGCGATAAAATCATCCACCCCCGCTTCTTGAGCAATCACCGAGGCAGTAATCCGGTTGTCTCCCGTCAGCATGATGGTTTTTACGCCCATGCGTCGCAGTTGATCAAACCGTTCTCGCAATCCAGGTTTGACGATATCTTTGAGATAAATCACGCCGTAGATGTCGTTGTCTTTACAAACGGCAAGAGGGGTGCCGCCCAGTTTAGAAACATGCTCGTAGGCAGCATCTAAATCGGTGGGAATGCTTCCACTGCGCGAATCTCCTACGGAGACACTTCGCGATCGCACAAATCCCTTAATCGAATCCACTGCGCCCTTACGCACCTCACCACCATCGGGCAGATTGGTGCCGCTCATGCGAGTTCTGGCAGAGAATTCCACGCCCTCCGCTTTTTGCGAGTCAAAGGTTGCACTTGCGCCCAACTGCTCCGCCAATGCCACAATCGATCGCCCCTCTGGGGTTTCATCAAACACACTGGCAGCTAAGGAAATCGCGGCAACGTCTTCTAAGGAGTGACCATTCACCGGAATAAATTCATCTGCTAAGCGATTTCCTAAAGTAATCGTTCCAGTTTTATCGAGAACTAAGGTGTTGATATCGCCGCAGGCTTCCACAGCGCGACCAGAGGTGGCAATCACATTAAACTGAGCCACCCGATCCATGCCTGCAATGCCGATCGCGCTCAACAATCCGCCAATAGTCGTGGGAATTAGGGCAACCAACAGGGCAACCATGATCGCGATCGTGGTGGGCGCACCCACAAAGTTTGCTAAGGGTGGCACCGTTGACACCACAATCAAAAACACCAGCGTCAACACTGCCAGCAGTACCGTCAGCGCAATTTCGTTGGGGGTTTTGCTGCGGGAGGCTCCTTCAACTAGGGCAATCATGCGATCGATAAAGCCCTGTCCTGGATCGGAAGTTACCCGAATCACCAGTTCATCCGACAAAATCCGGGTGCCGCCCGTGACTGAACTAGCAATATCCGTGCCGGGTTGCTTCAGCACCGGAGCCGATTCGCCCGTAATCGCTGACTCATCTACCGAAGCGATGCCCTGAACCACTTCGCCATCCGCCGGAATCATGTCACCCGCCACGATTTTCACTTGATCGCCCCGCCGCAACTCGGTAGAGTTAACCTGCTGAATTGAGCCATCGGGCAACAACTTCCGGGCAGTGGTATCCGATCGCGTCGATCGCAGCGCATCCGCCTGAGCTTTACCGCGCCCCTCAGCGATCGCTTCCGCAAAGTTGGCAAACACGACTGTAAAAAACAAAATCAGCGTAATCAAACCATTCAGCAACCGTTGCTTACCTGTATCCGGCACTGTGCCAAATAAGTTTGGGTCAAACGTCAACAACGCCGTCACAATGGTGCCAAGCCACACCACAAACATGACTGGATTTTGGATAGCATGACGCGGATCGAGCTTGATAAACGCTTCTCGAATCGCCCGTTGATACAGCCCAGACATATCCACTTTAGGCGTGTGTCTGCGGGAATCGCGAGGACCAGAAGGTGTGGAAATAGAGTTGGAAGTCATAGGAGTGCGAAGGACAAGTTTTGAGTTTTGAGTTTTGAATGACCCGCGAGAAAAGCACCAAAACTTTAGCCGCCTCGCGCCAGTTGAAAGGCTTCGGCGATCGGACCCAGTGCCAGAATTGGAAAGAAGGTCAACGCGCCCATGACTAAAATTACGCCTCCGGTGACTCCGGTAAACAGTAGCGTATCGGTGCGTAGGGTTGCCACGGTTTCCGGCACAGGCTGCTTGCGTGACATACTGTCTGCCAAGAGCAGCAGGGCAATGATGGGAACATAGCGTCCAACGAGCAGGCTAAAGGATGCGCTCAGGTTCCACCACAAACCCGTGGGGGCGGGTTGACTGTCGGCTAAACCTTCAAAACCAGAGCCATTGTTGGCGGCAGCGGAGGCGTATTCATAAATCACCTGGGACAATCCATGAAAGCCAGGATTGCTGATACCCGCCAATTGATCGGGGAAGGCAAGGGTAATCGCACCGGGGATTAAGACCGCGATCGGGTGAACTAGCAGCAGCAGCAAGCTAGACAGTACCACTTCGCGTTTTTCAATCTTGCGCCCTAAAAATTCTGGGGTGCGCCCAACCATCAAGCCCGTAGCAAACACCGCCAGAATCAGGTAGGCAAATAGGTATGCTGTTCCCGTTCCCTGACCGCCCCAAATAATTTGCAGAAATAAATTGGATAACGTAGCAAATCCGCCCGGTGGCATGAAAGAGTCATGTAGACTGTTGACTGCGCCGCACATGGTTCCGGTCGTCGTGACGGCAAATAGAGCAGACTGCGCCCAGCCAAATCGCACTTCCTTTCCTTCCAAGTTAGGCTGCTGGCTCCCTAACAGTGTATTCACCGCCGGATTGCCCTGATATTCGCCAATTCCGGCAATGATAATAAACGTGATGTAAATGGCGAGTACCAGCCCATAGACCAGCCATGCCTGCTTGCGGTTGTTGGCAACCACGCCATAGGTGTAGATAAATGCCGATGGGATGCTGACCATTGCCACAATCTGAATTAGATTGGTGGCAGGATTAGGATTCTCGAATGGGTGAGCGGAGTTAATCGCAAAAAAGCCGCCGCCGTTTTCGCCCAACTGCTTGAGAATTTCAAAGTGAGCAACGGGACCGATCGCGATCGCCTGACTCACTGCCGGGTCTTCTAACGTCGGCACCACCACTGGACCAGACAGAGTTTCGGGTACGCCCAACACCATTAGCGCGATCGCGCCCACAATGCCAATCGGCAGCAAAATTCGGGTAATCGAGCGGGTCAAATCCACATAGAAGTTGCCCAACGGTCTACCCGTTAAGCCGCGAATGAAGGCAATCCCCACTGCCAAGCCAGTCGCTGCTGAGGTGAAAAACATAAAACCCAACGCCGCAACCTGGCTGAAATAACTAAACGTCGTTTCGCCGGAGTAATGCTGCTGGTTCGTGTTCGTCACAAACGAAATCGTCGTGTGCAATGCCGTATCCCAGGTAGGTGCCCCTAGCTGAGTTGGGTTCAGCGGCAATCCACCTTGCAACATGAAGATCGCAAAGATCATCACCGCCATTGCTAAGTTGCTATACAGGACGGCTCTCGCATATTGCCAGCCTGTCATATCTTCTTTTTGGACTGCGCTAAGCTTAAAAATTAGCCGCTCAACGAGTGTCATTACTGGGTCGAGCCAGGTTTTTTGATCTAAAAAAACGCGCGCCATGTATCCTCCCAAAAAGGGAGTGATCAAAACTACTAGCGCCACGGTCAATGCTATTTGTATCCAGCCTTGCAACATGATCTAATATCAATCCTTGATGCGCGATCGCTTCTGGTCTCATCCTGCAATACTGCGCTCTCAGGGACTATTGGTTAAATGATATAAATTGCGTTTAGAGTCCAAAGGCTAGCGTTTAGAGTGCGTTTAGATTTCTATACCAAATTACCTAAACGCGGTGGGGTGGGAAGTTTTGAGTTTTGAGTTTTGAGTTATGACAGCATCTAAATCGCGTTCAACCTATGGTTTCATTGGCGGCTTGTTTGCGATCGCGCTGATGTTGGAATACAGCACGCCACCTGAGTATGTGGTTGGCTACTTGTATAGTGGAGCGATCCTGCTGGCAAATGCGCGGTTGAGCCAATCTGCGACCTTTTGGGTAACGGCGATCGCGGTCATTTTAACCCTATCTAATATCTGGATTCCCCAAGGACAACTCGCCGGATTTCCAATTTTGGCAAATCGCCTGATTGCAGTGCTGGCGCTGATCGTGACTGGATTATTGGGCGATCGCCTGCGCCAAAGTGAAGATGCGATCGCCCAGCAAAAAGCGAAACTGCAAGCCCAAGAGCAACTCGCTCAAGTGCGAGAAGATTTTGCCTCCACGCTAACCCATGATCTGAAAACACCGTTATTGGGCGCGATCGAAACCCTGACGGCGTTTCAGCAAGAGCGCTTTGGGGCAGTATTGCCCACTCAGCAAAAAGTCTTAGCGACAATGAAACGCAGCCAACAAACTAGCCTACAACTGGTGGAAACGCTGCTTGATGTCTATCGCAACGATACCGAAGGCTTAACCCTCCAGCTTGAACCCGTCGATCTGGCAACCTTAACCGAAGAAGTGGCAAGTACCCTGACCGATCTGGCGGCTGCCCGCAGGGTGCATTTATCTGTTAACTATGGCGACTCCGATTTTCGCCGATCGCTATGGGTGAATGGCGATCCGTTTCAGCTTCAGCGCGTCCTCTCCAACCTGTTGATTAATGCGATCAATCACTCGCGCCGGGGCGATCGCGTAGAAGTCACCTTAGAATCGCAAGCCTCCTATCAAGTCGTGAAAGTGTGGGATACGGGCGCAGGGCTACAACCTGAAGAATTTTCTCATTTATTTGAGCGGTTTTTTCAAGGACAGAGCGATCGCCCCACCATCAAAGGCTCTGGCTTAGGACTTTACTTATCCCGCCAAATTATCGAAGCCCATAGCGGTACAATCTGGGCAGAGAACCGATTTTCCCAAAGCAGCGCGATCGGCAAAGATCGACCAGAAATCATCGCTGGTGCCATCTTCGCCTTCAAACTGCCTGTCTACCCTCGTCCGCTGATTTAACAACATGTCGCCTGTCCGAATTTTGCTGGTCGAAGACGATGAACTGTTTCGTTTAGGGCTGCGAGTGCGCCTCCAGCAAGAGCCAGATCTAGAAATTGTGGCAGAAGCAGAAGACGGCGAAACGGCGGTGGAACTTGCCACTCAGCAGTCCCTAGATGTGGTGTTGTTAGATGTTGGTTTACCCGGAATCGGCGGCTTGGAAGCCTGTCGGCAAATTAAACAGCAATCAAACCTGCCCATTTTGGTGCTTACCTCCCATTCCCAAACGACGTTGATTACTCGATTGATTGAAGCAGGGGCGCAGGGTTACTGTCTCAAAGGAATTGCAGCCGAAACCTTAGTGCTGGCATTGCGATCGATCGCGGCAGGGGCATCCTGGTGGGATCAAACTGCAACAAAGGAAATTCGGTCTGCCTTGGAGAATCCCATCCCAAAGGAAGAACTGGATAATCGTGCTGTTTTGACCCATCCCTTAACTCACCGCGAACAAGAGATCCTAGAACTGTTGGCATCCGGCAAGACCAATCAAGAAATTGCCGATCTGCTCTACATTGCTTCCGGCACGGTGCGAGTTCATGTTCACGCGATTTTACACAAGCTAGAGGTGCGCGATCGCACTCAGGCAGTGATTGTAGCGCTACAACAGCACCTCATCCCCCAAAATCATTAGCAGGGTGGTTTCATGTTAGCCAGCGAAAAACTTGATGGATTTGGTTGGCAAGATCGCGAATGCAATCAGGAATAGTTCGAGCGCCCAAGCGACGGGCGAGGGTAATGAGAAACGAGTTAAAAACTGCCCAACTAATTGGGGCAAAGCCGCCTTGACGAGGAGGATAATCTTCTTTCAGAGTGACATCTTTGACCCAGTGCAAGCCATTTTCAATCTGCCAGTGGTCGCGAGTTAACTGAAGGAAGGCTATGGCATCCAGGTTCCAATTACTCAGATAATATTGCTCGTGAGTAAAGGGATTTCCAGACCGAATGCCTTGGCGCTTGACCCAAATGAGGCGAGTGATGCCCGCTTTTGT